>RFXV01000083.1 GCA_009921445.1 Flavobacteriia bacterium | reverse complement strand
TCCGTCTCCATAAACAGGGAAACCGTCGACCTCGCGTCCATCGATATTGAACAGGTGCAGTTTGTTGTTCTCGTCATCGAGGGCGAGGATCAGGAATTGTCCTTCGAGCATCAAAGGCTTGATCCGTTTCCACTTGGCCTCTTTGCGGATCTCCCGTGTGGTATTCGGTGTCTGAAATTCAAGAATGCCGTCTTCGTAGCGAATGCCATTCCCTTCAAAGAGCCGGAACCAATCGGCCGTGACCATGGAACTGTCGATGTTGCCATCGGTGAAGATGTGCACCAGCTTTCCTCGGGCATTCAAGCCTGTGAATCCATCGAGTTTTGGGTTCCCCCGGTCTTGTGCCCACCAATTGCTTCCGGGCGACAAGGCCATCTCCAGATCTTCATTCCATCGCTTCTTGCCCGAACGGCTGGTGAGCCTCATGGCATCCTCGGACTGAAAGCAGAGAAAGTCTTTCCCACTCGATTGCAAGAGGATCGGTGGGCGTATGACGGGTGCGTCCATGGGCGCGAAGGTCCAGCCACTGACGGCTTTTCCTTCTTCGTCATAGTTCAAAACCTGAGGGCCGCAGGGCACGAGTATGCGGTATTTGCGCACCTTGTCGTAATCAAAGACGGTAAGTCCCGCCGTAGCTCCGGGATCCAGATCGATCGGGAATCCTTCCAATGCATTCCCAATTCGGTCAAAGCCGTAAAGGCTTCCGGCCGTATTGAGCACATACTGCAGTTTGTCGTTCTTATATCTGTCGATCGGATAGGGCTGGCCAAGGATCTTCCCGTCGAGTTGTACGCGCCAATCGATCGCCCCTTTGGTGTTCAGGAGGTAGAGCACATAATTGGTATCCTGTACCAGGAAGGCTCTGGGCCCGCCACGGTGGCTGGGCAGATCGAACGGCCCGGCAATGACCGGGCTCTCCAGGCTCGCTGTCCAGGTATTGCGTACCGGCTTGTTCTTCAGGCTTCCGCTGTTCAGGCTTCCCTTGATGTAGGTCCATTCCCCACGCTGCAGCAAAGAGATGCCTCCAGAACGGATCAAGCCCAAGGCTTTTTCGCTGTTGGGCAGGGAAGGCATTCCCTTACCGTTGACAAAGTGCATGAGCACGTGGCCCAGACCGGGGTTTTGGAAGCCCATATGGCGGTTCGCATCACCACTCGGATAGAATCGTTCTGGGGAAGAGCCAAACTGCCCTTCGAGATGTTCACCTGTTTGCAATTCGTTGATGGTCTGCTTGAGCCCATCGGATGATGCCGATAAATAGATGCGGCCATCGATGATGCAGAAATGGTCGCATGCTGTGGAGAAACGCTGGTAAGGAAACAGTTGGTCCAGAGAACAGGGGCGGTCCAAATGGACGATCTCAATGGCTCTGAATAATTCTGTAGACGCCACATCGGTCTGAAAATCCGACAAAATGGTTCGGGGGTCCGTCTCCAGTGTACCCATAAAAAATACCGGGAAGAGGTACTGTCCATTTTTTTCGTCGGGCAGAAAGAACGTACCGCAGCTTCGGCGTTCATCGAACCAGTTGCTCAACTCGCTCAAAGGACCTGTCGGCTGCTGCAGACCTTCTGTTTTGAGCCGCTTGGTCGACCACAGGGCGGCGGATGCCGGAATGAAATCTTGTTTTTCAAACTCGTGATTGATGGTCTGCTGCATGGGTTCGGGCATCTGCTGTGCCGCCCGATTGATGATGCCCGAGAAGTAGAATCTGTCCTTGCCCAGCACAAGATCCAATGCCATCCAGCCATCGATCCCCTTCCATTCGGGAAGCTGACTTCTCTCGAACCAATGGCCCCAGAGCGACCTCATTTCCTCCACTTGAAGGAAGATGGTCATATCGGAGCCTTCATCTGCGCTGCTGATGAGTTTGGTCATGCCTTCACTCATTCCGGATCCTTCTTCCTGCACGCCTTTTCGTATGGTCTCCTCCAAAAGGAGTCGGGAACCGGTAAGGAACCAGTTGCCCCCGATGGCAGTGAGGAACCATTGAGTGGAATCCGATTCGACCGTCAGGAAACGGCTTCCGGAATATCTGGATTCGGTCCAGTCACCACCAGCCAGGAGCTCAGCGACTTCTTTCTCAGACAGCGGGCCTGGATCAAAAATGAGTGCGGCGTCATAGCGGTCGGCCCCAGAGGCAGCAATGCACAGGAGCATGTCATTGGGCATCGGGAAGGCGTCATCCACCTCGGCCTCCGGAAAGATCCTGCTCAGGAGTTCGACAGCGGCTTTTCCCGAGGGGAAGGCGGACGGAATATCAAAGAATCCGTGCTGAACACAATCCAAGATCCCCTGCATGCCCTCATGAAGGTCAATGACCATGGCAGAGCGGACAGGAACCAGCGTCCAGGGGTCTGCGCTTTCGGCGGTATCGTCCGCACAGCCCGTGAACAGGCAGGCAGATATCAAAAGAACACCAAGGAAGTGCAATGGACGCATGATGCAAATTTATGATGGTCCCTCGAGTGGCAGGCTGAGTTGTTCAGGCAAAAGACGAAAACTCTGACGGTGCAGCTCGCAGGGTCCTGTGCGAAGGATGGCTTTTCGGTGAGCTGCAGTTGGGTAACCCTTGTTCTTGTGCCAGTGGTATTGCGGATGCGTCTCGTGCAGCGTTCTCATCAATTGGTCCCTGTGCTCTTTGGCCAGGATACTGGCTGCGGCAATGGAACGAAACCGCCCATCTCCCTTGATCATGCACCTGTGTTCGATCTGCTTGTAGGCTTTGAATCGGTTGCCATCGATCAGCAAGAGGTCGGGTCGGTGTGTCAATCCATCCAGCGCTTTGTGCATGGCAAGAATGGAGGCGTTGAGGATGTTGATCCGGTCGATCTCTTCAGGGCCGATCTCTGCAATGCCCCAGGCCAGGGCTTCTTTTTTGATCTTCGGGACCAGGCGTTCCCTTGCTTTTTCGGTCAGCTTTTTTGAATCGTCGAGTTCGTGCAGTTCGCTTTGTTCCGGGAGGATCACGGCAGCAGCCACCACAGGACCTGCCAGACATCCCCTGCCCGCTTCGTCGCATCCCGCTTCGACACGCCCTTTTTCACAAAACCGAAGCAGGCTCATTTATGAAGACAGGATTCGATGACCTTCCACACCACCTCCGCGCTTCGGTCCCAGGAATAGTGCTGTAGACGTTCTTTTCCCAGGTCGACCAAACGTTCCCGAAGGCCATCGGATGCGCTGATCTGCTCCATGGAGGCACATATTTCGGTTTCGGAGTCCGGATCGAACAGAAGGGCTGCATCTCCAGCTACTTCCGGAAGTGATGTCCGGTTGGAACACAGTACCGGAGTGCCTGCCGAAAAGGCCTCCAGGATCGGTATTCCAAAACCTTCATAGAGGCTTGGGAGGACCATGGCCTGAGCGCCGCCGAGCAATAGATACTTTTCTTTTTCGGTCAATCTGCCGGTCAGATGGATGCGGCTTTTGTCGATCGAAGATGTCACCAATGCCCATTCTTTTCGGTAATGTCCGGTTGCTTCACCGGCGATGATCAAATGGTGATCCGATCCCGAACCAGCTACGAACCGTTGGAAGGCAGCCATGAGCCGGGCCAGGTTCTTCCTCTTGTGGATGGCCCCTATGTACGCAAAATAGGGGGCGCCTGAAGTCAGGCGGGAAAATGGGTCAGGCTGGTTTTCTGTTTCCCATGATCGCTGCTCCGGGAGTGCGTTTGCTGCGACGTGGATCTTTTCCAGTGGCAGTCCGTAGGAGGAGGCCAGATCCCGTTTGGAATGATCCGATACGGTGAGCACCTCATCGGCTGTGCGTGCAAATCGGGGGAAGAATCGGTTGTAGAACTGCGCCACGGAGGCAGGCAAGTCTTCAGGGCGGTGCAGGAAGTTCAGGTCGTGGATCGCGATGATCTGGGGAAAAGTACTTTTTGGCAGGCCAAAACCGTCGAGAGATAAGAATACATCGATCTTTTTTCGCCTCAGATAGAGGGGAAGAGTGATCTCCAGCCAACACCGCCATAAGAGCGGGTGACGCGTCGGTGGTGGCAGCTGAACAGCGGTGCAATTCGAAGAATAGATGAATCGTTTGTGGAAGGGCCGGTCGAACAGCAGAATGAATTCCGCTTCGGGATGCGAACGGGTCAGGCGTTTCAAGAGTTCATCGGTGAATACGCCCAGGCCCTCCAGTTTTCCGTCCTGCAGCAGGCGCGCATTCACTGCAATGCGCTTCCTTTCTTTTTTGGATTCACTCAAGGGTAAGTGAACGCTGATAGAGGAAGAAAATGGCCAAGCAGCCCACAGTACTCAACAAGATATTCAGCGCCAAAAAACCCCAGGCCTCCTCTTGAAACAACCGGTGGTTTTCCAGTGAAAAAGTGGAAAAAGTAGACAGGCCACCACAGAATCCGATCATGCCGAACATGCGGCTCTTTGCGCTGATGCTTTCCTGATCGAGTCCAACGAGCATGGCCATGACAAGACAGGCCAACACATTGGCCAATAGCGTGGACCAGGGGAAGAGGCTCTTGCCCCACCCGAAGAACGTTCCGAGCTGGCCAATGCCAAATCGCAGCAGGCTTCCCAATCCTCCGCCGGCAAAAACGAGCAAAGCGTTCATGGAATGGTTCTTTTCATCGCAGCAGAAAAACGTGTCAGGAACAAACTTAGCAGATAGCCAATGAAGCCGCCGAGGAGGGCCCCGCCAAGTACGTCTGCAGGATAGTGCACCCCGAGGTAGATCCGGCTGAATCCTACCAAGGCAGCCCAAAACAAAAGAACGCGTCGGGTCCAGGTCGCATCGGGCAGAAAGCGGTAGAGCAAAATGGCAATGCCCGCTGTATTGGCCGCATGGGAAGAAACGAATCCAAACTTTCCACCACAGCCATCCACAATGCGGAGTCGATCGGCCAGATCGGTCGCATGGCAGGGCCGCAGTCGCTCAAATACTTCTTTGAATGCGTGTACGCTGATCTGATCGGTGAGCACAACACACAGAATACATGCGGTCACCCCCAGGCCAAAACCCTTCCATGAGTGAAAATGCCACATGCTGACCAAAAGAAAAACGTAGAGGGGAAGCCAGCCGATCTCGCTGCTGACAAAGACCATGACTGCATCCCAATTTGGGTTGCCCATGCCGTTCAGCCAGACCATCAATTGCGTATCCCAGGAAATCAGGTGTTCCATCATTCGGTTTCGTGCAGCCTTTTCCAGATCTCGTCCTTCAGTTCGCTGAGGCCTTTTTGGGCCACTGACGAGATGTAGCAGTGTGGGATCACCAGGGAGGCACTGATCTCTTCTTTGAGTTCGTCGTCCAGCAGATCCGATTTTGAAATGGCGATGATCCGCTCTTTGAGCAGGAGATCTGGATTGTGCTTCTTCAGTTCACTCAGCAAGACCTCATAATCTTTCTGAATATCCGATGCATCAGCGGGGATCAGGAACAGAAGGATGGAATTCCGTTCGATGTGCCGCAGGAAGCGAAGGCCAAGTCCCTTGCCTTCAGAAGCGCCTTCAATGATGCCTGGAATGTCCGCCATCACGAAGGACCGAAAATCCCGGTGCGCAACGATGCCCAGATTCGGTCTGAGGGTGGTGAACGGATAATCGGCGATCTCCGGTTTGGCTGCAGAGAGAACAGAAAGCAGGGTGGATTTCCCCGCATTGGGAAAGCCCACGAGTCCGACATCTGCCAAAAGCTTCAGTTCGACGAGTACATTTCGTTCTTCGCCTTCTTCTCCGCCCTGGGCGAACCTCGGTGTCTGGCGGGTGGCACTCTTGAAGTGCACATTGCCCAGACCTCCTCGACCACCTTTTAAGATGATGAGTTCTTCACCGTGCTCAGTCACTTCGCCCAGCTTTTCATTGGTGTCGTGGTCGTAGGCCACGGCGCCCAGGGGAACCTCAATGAAGTGATCAGCCCCCTGTTTCCCGGTGGATTCCTGCTTTCCTCCGTTTCCTCCGTTTTCCGCTTTTATGTGTCTTTTGTACCTCAGGTGAAGCAGGGTCCAGAGATTTCTGTTGCCCTTTAGAACAATGTGGCCTCCGCGACCACCGTCACCGCCATCTGGCCCTCCCTTGGGGATGAACTTCTCTCTTCTGAGGTGGTGGGAACCCGCCCCGCCTTTACCCGATTGGCACCAGATGCGAATGTGATCAACGAAGTTCCTGGACAAGTCGGTCTATTTGATCTGATCCACGGCCTCCACCAGCCGCTGGGTGATTTCGGAAATGCTGCCCACTCCGTCAATCCCGCGATAGCGCCCAAGGCGTTCATAATGGGTCTGAACCGGAGCTGTTTCCTCCCGATAGACCCGGAGCCGGTTGGCAATGATCTCAGGATCCGCATCGTCTACTCTTCCGCTCGATTCAGCCCTTTTGATCAATCGCTCCTTCAGTTCTTCCTCGGGAACCTCCATGGCTACAAGGGCAGAGACCGATTCATTGCGCTCGGCGAGAAAAGCATCCAGAGCAACAGCCTGTGCCACCGTCCTGGGGAATCCGTCGAAGATGAATCCTTTGGCATCGTTTCTTTTTTCCACTTCCTCCCGAAGCATGCGAACGGTCACCTCATCCGGCACCAATTCGCCTTTGTCTGCATAGGAACGAGCCAGCTGGCCCAGTTCCGTTCCTTCTTTCATATGGTAGCGGAAGACATCGCCTGTGGAAAGGTGGATGAGCTGGTACTGCTCGGATAGGAAGGCTGCTTGTGTGCCCTTCCCCGCGCCTGGAGGACCGAACAGGATCAAATGAAGCATGATGGGTTGACTCTTGAGATAGGAACTGCCAAAAATAGGTCAGTGGAAACTTCTTTTGGATCAAGGGTCGATCGCTGATGCCTATTTTTGCTCAAATCCATTTTAGATCATGGAGCACGCGTACGCCATCGTGATGGCAGGAGGTATAGGAAGCCGCTTCTGGCCAATGAGCACAGCCTCATATCCCAAGCAATTCCACGACATTCTCGGCACAGGCCAAAGCTTGCTGCAGCAGACCGTGGGACGACTCAACCGGATCTGTCCCAGCGAGCGTGTGCTGATCGTCACTTCCGATCAATACAAGGAGCTGGTGCGCGAACAACTTCCTGATCTGCCGGAACAGAATATTCTCTGCGAGCCTGCAAGAAGGAATACTGCGCCCTGTTTGGCTTATGCCGTAGCGAAGATCCTTCACCGCGATCCGGAGGCGGTCATGGTGGTCACCCCATCGGATTCGGTGGTGACCAAAGAAGACGAATACGAACGCTGCATGCGCGAGGCGATGGCGGCTGCCCAAAAAGGCGACCGGCTCCTTACCCTTGGCATCAAGCCGCACCGGCCCGACACAGGCTACGGGTACATTCAATACAGCGAGGAAAGACTCGAGGACTTCGACAGTGTACATAAGGTGAAGACCTTTACTGAGAAGCCGGACAGCGAACATGCGCAGATGTTCCTCGATAGCGGTGACTTTCTCTGGAATGCAGGGATCTTCATCTGGTCTGCTCAGAGCATCGAAAAGGCCATAGGAAAGCACATGCCCGATCTGGCCGATGCCTTCTTTGGCTCAGCGGCCTACGACACAGAAGAAGAGGTGCGCTTCATCGATCAGGTATACGCAAGCTGTGAGACCGAGAGCATCGACTACGGCATCATGGAGAAGGCAAGCAATGTCTATGTGCTGCCTGCAGAATTTGGCTGGAGCGACCTGGGCACCTGGGGCAGCTTGTATGAACAATTGGACCTCGACGCGCAAAACAATGCAGTCGTGGGGAAAAAGGTGCTCATGTATGATTCTTCAGGCAATATGGTCCGTGTACCCAAGGAAAAGACCGTTGCCATTCAGGGATTGAAGGACCTCATTGTCGTGGACA
>RFXV01000082.1 GCA_009921445.1 Flavobacteriia bacterium | reverse complement strand
GATCACACCGTTCCGGGCATCCACCAAAATGAGCGCCAGGTTGGCTGTGGATGCGCCCGTGACCATGTTCCGTGTGTACTGGATGTGGCCAGGAGTGTCGGCAATGATGAACTTTCTCTTTGGGGTCGCGAAGTAGCGGTAGGCCACATCGATGGTGATCCCTTGTTCCCGCTCGTCCCTCAATCCGTCGGTGAGCAGACTCAGATCCACATGCTCCAGACCCTTTCGCTCTGAAGTGGCCTTCACTTGTTCGATCTGATCTTCAAAAATGGACTTTGAATCATAGAGCAAACGTCCGATGAGCGTGCTCTTTCCGTCGTCCACACTGCCCGCCGTAGTAAAGCGGAGCAGTTCCATATCTAAATAACCGTCTGACATGTTCTTTCTCTTTTTGGGTTAGAAATAGCCTTGTTTCTTTCTGTCTTCCATCGAGGTCTCGCTTCGCTTGTCGTCCGCCCGCATGCCGCGCTCTGTATTGCGCGATGCCGCCACTTCCTCGATGATCTTTTCCAATGAATCTGCATCGGACTCCACTCCACCGGTAATGGTGATGTCGCCCAGCGTACGGAAGCGAACTTTCTTGCGCTCGACTTTTTCGTCGGGCCGCAGATTGATGAACTCCGACATGGGCAGCCAACTGCCGTCCCGCCAGATCACATCCCGCTCATGCGCAATATACAGGCTGGGGATCTCGATGTTCTCCATCAGGATATACTGCCAAACATCCATCTCCGTCCAATTGGAGATCGGGAACACCCGAAAGTGCTCGCCCATGTTCTTTTTGCCGTTGAATACATTCCAGAGCTCAGGGCGCTGATTCTTGGGGTCCCACTGACCAAAATCGTCCCGGTGACTGAAGAAACGCTCCTTTGCCCGGGCCTTTTCTTCATCCCGTCGCGCTCCGCCCATGGCCGCATCGAATTTGTTCTTCTCGATGGTGTCCAAAAGCGTGGTCGTTTGCAGGGCGTTCCTGCTGGCATGGATGCCCGACTCCTCCTTGACCCGTCCCTGGTCGATGCTCTGCTGCACGCTTCCAACGACGAGCTTGGCGCCGATGCGTTCCATCAGGTCGTCGCGGAATTGCATGGTTTCAGGAAAGTTGTGCCCGGTGTCAATGTGCACGAGGGGAAAAGGGATCCGGGCCGGTGCAAAGGCCTTTCGGGCCAGATGCGTGACCACAATGGAATCCTTTCCGCCGGAAAAGAGAATGGCCGGATTGTCGAACTGGGCATAGACCTCTCGGATCACATAGATCGATTCGGCCTCCAGTTCCCGCAAATGCGTGAGGTGATAGCTGCTCATGCGTCTTGGTTTTTAAGGTAATTGATGATCGTATTTGTACACTCGTCTATATCGTTCAGATGGGTCTGCACGCGCACCTCCGGTTGTTCCGGCGTCTCAAAAGGCGAACTGATGCCGGTGAAATTGGAGATCAGACCCTGCCTGGCCTTGGCATAAAGTCCCTTGACATCCCTTTTCTCACATTCTTCGATCGGACAGTCCACATGGACCTCCACAAAGCGATCCGCGCCCACCAACTCACGAATGGTCTCACGGTCGGAACGGAAAGGCGAAATAAAGGCGGTGATCACCACCAGACCCGCATCCACCATCAACTTGCTGACCTCTCCGATCCGGCGGATGTTCTCCATCCGACTGGCTTCGCTGAAGTCCAGATCCTTGTTCAATCCGCTGCGGACATTGTCTCCATCGAGAATATAGGTCAGGCGCCCCATCTGATGCAGCTCCTGCTCTACCCGGCTGGCCAGGGTGGATTTCCCTGATCCGCTGAGTCCAACAAACCAGATCAACTGGGCTTTTTGGGCCAACAATCGTTCTCGATCCGACCGGTCGATCGCATGGTCATGTGGGATGATATGCAGTTTCTCTTTTTCCATTTACCAGTTGAGTTGATATTTCCATCCGAAGAAAGTCAATACAGCCGCTCCATAGAGCAGCGTCAGAGGAAATCCTGCGCGCAGAAAATCCCGAAAGCGATATCCGCCGGGTCCGTACACCATCAGATTGGTCTGATAGCCCATTGGCGTCAGAAAGCAAGCACTTGCACCGAAAGCAGTGATCATGATGAACGGAAGGGGACTCATACCCATGTCCTGACTGATCACCAGAGCGATCGGAAAGACCACAGAAACCGCGGCTATGTTCGTGACAAAGGATGTGAGCAGGAAGGTCAAAAGAAAAAGGGCCAAACCGATCTGCATGCCGCCCAGACCGTCGGAGAGATGAATGAATCCCTGCGCAATGACCTCGGCCGTTCCTGAATTGAGCAGCGCCGAACCAAAGGTCAGAGCTGATGCAAGGATCATCAGAAGGTCCAGGCTGACATTCTTTTTGATGCCCTCGCTGTCCATCATACCCAAAGCGAATTGCAGACCGCACATCAAAAAAAGGGCCTCGTGCAGCCGAAGGTGTCCACCGGGCTTGTCCATACCCAGCATCGATGCGGGAAGGAGTACGGACAAAACCAATGCGAGCACACCGGCCAAAAAGAGACCCCGGCGTGTGGAGGAGATATGCTCGCCTTTTTTTTGCTCAGAGATCAGCAGCAGATTCTTGTCCTGCCCTGCTCTTTTATGAAAATCAGCACCCGAGCTGATCAGCAAAAGATCTCCCGTCTCCAAACGGGTCTCTCCGATCTTTCCCCGGATCTTGTCGCCGTTTCGATGGATACCGATGATCGCCCCGTCGTAGTATTCCCGGAAACCGAATTCCTTGACCGTCTTTCCAGCGAGGAGGGAATTATAGGTGACAATGGCCTCCACCATTCCGAATTCTTCTGAAATATTGAGCTTCCTCTTCTTGCTGAGCTCCAGGCCCTCTTGTTGCCGGATAAGCCCCATGACCTCCTGGGTGTCGCCTGCGAAAAAGAGCAGATCGCCTTCACGTATGATCTCATTGGGCTTGGCTGCCGTGACCACCCGACCATTGGTGCGAATGATCTCGGCGAGATACACCCCAGCGAGATTCCGCAGACCCGCTTCCTCGATGCTCTTCCCGATCAGCGGAGATCTCTCGGGAATAACGGTTTCCACCAAATACTGCCGTGTATCCTCTGAAAACTTGTGCAAAAGGTCCTTCTGATCGGGCAGCAACCGATACCCGTAACCTGACATAAAGAGCAGGGTCAAAAGAGCGACCATGCTGCCTGGGATGAGGAAATCAGAAAAGGAAAGGACCAGATCTGTATGCTGATGGACCAATCCAGCCAGTACGAGATTCGTGGAAGTGCCGATCAGGGTGATCATTCCGCCGGAAATGGCAAAGAAGGAAAGAGGCATCATCAAACGCGATGGACTCACTCCGTTCTTTATGGACCAGTTGCGGACATAGGGCATCATCAGGGCCACTACGGGCGTGTTGTTCATGACCGATGAAAGGGCCGTCACGAAACCGCCCATCTTCAAGAGGAACCAGGTGGGACGCTCCCGTTGGCCAAAGAGCCTGTCCAGATAGCGCTCCAGTGGGAAATGCTCATTGATGCCTGCAGTGAGAATGATCAAAAGGAAAATGCTGAGGATGGCATGGTTGGTCATGCTCTCGATGAACAGCTCGCTGGAAACCACTCCGCCAAACACCAGCAAAACCACACCCACAGTGAAGACATGGGCCGGTCTGGCCTTATCGATCACCAAGGCAGCGATGACCAATAGAAGAATAACGAGCAAGTAGATCTGTTGCGTCTCCATCTCAAATTCTGCGGGCAAAAATAATTCTATTTCCTACTTATCCAATAGGGTATATACATTTTATTGATTTTTCATTGTAGAACGTTGCATTCGCAGATGGGCGAAGTAGCCGCATTCCTCTTTTCTTTGCACTACGCACCAAAAGCATTCAAACCATGCGCACCGCACGCCTTCTGCCCTTTCTTTCCCTTCTGCTCTTCTCCTTACCCTCTGTGGCACAGAAGAAGACGGTTCAACTCGAAGACATTTGGAGGAACTATCGATTCTATGCCCGTGGGGTAGCTGGGTTCACAGGGATGAACAATGGCGCGAGCTATGCGGCTTTTGGACGAAGCTGGCCACGCAGCATTGACCAATACCTCTTCGAGGATGGATCCAGGGAGGAAGTGCTCTTCGATCCTGAGCAATTCGATGCCATCGATCAGGTGGATGATTTTCGCTTCAGCCCACATGAGGACGCGATGCTGCTGACCACTCAAACGCGCTCCATCTATCGGCATTCCACCCTGGCGATGAATTTTGTCTACCTGCGCACCGACAACTCACTGCGCGCTTTGTTCGACAAGTCCGTCCGGAATGCCACCTTCTCTCCTACTCAGGACAAGATCGCGTTCTGTCATGCCAACGATCTTTATGTAAAGGACCTGAAGTCCGACCAAACGGTTCAGGTCACAATGGATGGCCAAGAGAACAAGATCATCAACGGAACGCCGGATTGGGTGTACGAGGAAGAATTCAGCTATGACAGAGCCTTTGAATGGTCTCCTGATGGGCGTTATATCGCCTATGTGCGCTTTGACGAGACCCAGGTACCGGTCTTCAGCATGGACATCTTTGGCAGCGGACGCTACCCGCAACAGGATGTTTTCAAATACCCCAAAGTGGGCGAAGTCAATTCCAAGGTATCGCTCTGGGTCTACGAATTGGGGGATCGGGCAAGAGCGATAGAGATCGAATGGCCGTTTGAATACCTCCCGCGGATCTATTGGACCCCAGAAGGAGACCTGATCGCACTCTTGCTCAACCGCAAGCAGAACCATATGCAGCTGCTCTCCATAGACCCGAAGAGCGGAAAGCAGGAGGTGCTGTATGAAGCGAAAGACGAGGCCTACCTGGAACTTCCAGAGATCATGGAATTCCTGGGGAAGGGTCAATTCCTGATCAATTCAGACAGAGATGGATTCAACCGGATCTATCGCTGCACAACCAAAGGCTGCCAGGCCCTATCGCCTGAGGCCCGGGATGTGACCGAATTCTATGGCTACGATCGTGACAAACAATGGTGCTACTATCAGGTCCCTGGGAAAGATGCGCCGCACCAACGAGAAGTCATTCGCACGGACCGAAAGGGACGCAGCAAGGTTCTGTCGAAACAAAAAGGATGGAACAGCCTGACTTTCAATCCACAGATGACCTACTGCATCCTAAATGAGCAAGACAGCCGCACGCCTTCCACCTACACCCTGTACGAGGCCCGATCCTGGAAGAAGGTTCGGCTAATGGAACAAAACACGGAACTGAAGAACACCCTGAACGGATACGACCTTACATGGCCCGAGTTCTTCATGGCACCCACTTCAGAAGCAGAACTCAGCGCATGGATGATCAAGCCGAGGGACTTCGATGCTTCCAAGAAATACCCCGTGCTCTGCTATGTCTACGGCGGGCCGGGATCCCAAACGGTGAAGGATGAGTACAACGGATTCAACTTCATGTGGTATCAGCATTTGGCCGACCAGGGCTACATCATCGCCTCAGCGGACAACCGCGGAACAGGCGCTCGCGGACGGGATTTCAAAAAATGCACCTACCAAACCCTTGGACGACTCGAAACAGAAGACCAGATCGCTTTTGCGCAGTACCTGAAGACCTTACCCTATGTGGATGCTGAGCGCATCGGCATTTGGGGTTGGAGTTACGGCGGGTATATGAGCAGCTTGTGTCTGAGCAAGGGAGCCGATGTATTCAAAACGGCCATAGCCGTTGCCCCAGTGACGCGCTGGGACCTGTACGACAACATCTACACGGAACGCTACAATGGACTGCTCAAAGACAATGAGCAGAACTACATCGACCACTCACCCATCAGTCATGTGGAGAAGATCAAGGGGAATTATCTGCTGATCCACGGCAGCGCAGACGACAATGTGCACCTGCAGAACACCATGCGGATGATCGATGCCCTGGTGCGGGCGGACATCCCCTTCGACTCGTTCATCTATCCGGACAAGAACCACAGCATCGGCGGAGGCAATACACGCATGCACCTATATCGAAAAATGACCCGTTTTCTGCTCGAAAACCTCTGAAGAAAAAATGGCTACTTTCGGCTACTTCGATGAACTGATAACGAAAAACCAACTCCATGAGTACAGCTAAGATCCAGCACCCCAACGGTCTGATGACCTTGTTCTTCTCCGAAATGTGGGAGCGATTCTGCTACTACGGAATGAGAACGCTGCTCACGCTCTATCTGGTGAAATCCCTGATGAAAGGAGACTCGGACGCAGCGCTGATCTACGGAGCCTACACCGGCCTGGTCTACGCCGCGCCGATCCTCGGTGGAAGAATGGCCGACCAATATCTCGGTTACCGATTCGCTGTCATCCTCGGGGCGATCCTGATGGCCATCGGTGAGTTCACCATTCTCCTGGGCACCGAACACACCCTTTTGATCGGAATGGGCGCACTCATCGTAGGCAATGGTTACTTCAAGGCGAACATCAGCACCATTGTGGGAAAACTCTATGAGGACGGCGACCCCAGAAGAGATTCCGGTTTCACCATTTTTTACATCGGTATCAATGTGGGGGCATTGATGGCCACGACCATCGTGGCTTATGTGGGCGAAGTGTACGGATTCAAGTATGGTTTTGGTCTGGCAGGTATCGGAATGCTGCTCGGCTTCCTGATCTTCTATGCGGGCCGGAACAACTACGCAGCAGCCGATGGTCTGGAGATCACAGAGGCGGGAAAGAAAGTTTTGTTCGGACCGATCAATGTGGCCACGGCCATCACTCTGGGCTCATTGTTCCTCATTCCGGTTTGTTATTTCCTGATCACACAGAACAGTTGGCTGGACTACATCCTTCTCGGTCTGTTCATCTACATCGGCGTATCGATGGTACAGGCTGGAGCTAAGGCAGACAGGGAGAATCAGGTCAAGATCTGGAAAGACCGAATGATCGCCCTGATCATCTTCATGGTCATCAACATCACCTTCTGGGCCTGCTTCGAACAGGCGGGAACTTCCCTTACCCTCTTTGCGGATAGGAATGTCAACCGAGAGATCCTGGGATGGACCATGCCGGCCTCTATGACGCAGTTCTTCAATCCATTCTTCATCATCGTCTTTGGAAGCATCTTCTCAGTGATGTGGGTGAAGCTCTCTGAAAAAGGCAAAAACCCGAGTATCCCGATGAAATTCTCTCTGGGCATCCTTCAACTTGGACTCGGTTTCCTGATCACCCTGGTCGGGCTGCAATTCGTCAATGAATCTGCACAGGTTCCGCTTCTCACACTGGTATTCCTCTACCTGCTGCACACCACTGGCGAACTTTTCCTCTCACCGATCGGGCTGTCCATGGTGACCAAGCTATCGCCACAGAACATTGCAGGAACGGCCATGGGCGCATGGTTCCTGAGCTTCGCCATCGCTAATTATGTAGGTGGCAAGATCGCTTCCCTGACGGGCGGACACGGCGGAGGCGGTGAAGCAGCGAGTGCTATGGCAGGATTGGAATCATATACAGAAACCTTCAAGATGATCGGATTCGTTCTGATCGCCATTGCCATACTGATCGCCCTGTTGAACAAGCCTCTGAAAAAACTCATGCACGGAGTGGAATGAGGCAGTACCTGCTGTTTTTCACTTTCCTGATCCTCCCTTTTTTTGGCGCAGGACAGGAAGTGCAGTGGCTCAAGTTCGAAAAGGCCATTGCGCTCAATGAAAAAGAGCCCCGCCCTTTCCTGGTGGATTTCTACACAGTGTGGTGCGGACCCTGCCGCATGATGAACAAGCGGACATTTGGAGACCCGGTAATTGCTGAGTACATCAACGAGCACTTCTACCCGATCAAATTCAATGCGGAGGGCAAAGACAGCGTAAAACTGTCGGAGCAGA
>RFXV01000081.1 GCA_009921445.1 Flavobacteriia bacterium | reverse complement strand
TGCCCTCGACGAATTCCTGTGCAAAAGCGTGCCAATCGATATCGGGATAGGCCACATAGTGGGCGTTCATATTGCCCGTGGCGCCGCCGAATTTGGCAGAATGAGGAATGTGACGAAGAAGACGCAACTGATGGTCCAGGCGTTCGGCGAACACTTCGATCTCTTTTCCCAATCGGGTGGGCGAAGCGGGTTGTCCGTGTGTGCGGGCCAGGAGCGGAATGTCCGCCCAGCGGTCTGAAGCTTCATTGAGGCTCACCACTACATCCCCGAGCAGAGGAAGGTACTCGGCCTCCATCATTTCCATGATGGACAAGGGCACACTGGTGTTGTTCACATCCTGCGAGGTCAGACCAAAATGCATGAATTCTTTCCACGCACCAAGGCCCAGATCGTCCATCCGTTCCTTGATGAAATATTCCACCGCCTTTACATCGTGGTTGGTGGAACGCTCCAGCTGCTTGACACGCGCTCCGTCCGCTTCAGAGAAATCCAAATAAATGTCCTGCAGTTCTGCGGCCTTGTCTGCAGGGAATTCGCGCAGCTGCGGAAGCGGAATACGGGTGAGTGCCAAAAAGTACTCCACCTCGATCCGCACGCGGTATCGGATCAGCGCAAACTCCGAGAAAAAGGAAATGAGTCGTTCTGTATTTTTAGCGTAGCGGCCGTCCACTGGGGACAGGGCGAGAAGTGCATCCGGCATAACCCATGATTAAGGATCAAAAGTAACCAAGGAATGATGACTTCGCTTCGGGAGATCGGCAGGGCCATCGGTGATTACCGCACTGCCTTTCGCTTCATTCATTCGCATCGATTGTACCTCTGGCTTTGGTGGCCTGTAGCCGTCAATCTGCTCCTGGTCGTCATGGCTTTGGCATTGGGAGAAGTCATGGCTACCCAATTTCAAGAGCGCATCGATCAATGGCTCGGCTGGGACGATGGGTGGTGGAACCAGGTCCTGCGCTGGACGCTCGGCGTATTGAGTCGAATGCTCATCTTCTTTGTCTACGCTCTGGTCTATAAGCAACTGGTGCTGATCATTCTGGCGCCTGTTCTGGCTTATCTGAGCGAACAGACCGAGGCCCTGAAAACGGGAAGGCACTTCGACTTCTCGTGGCGGCAGCTCTTTCAGGATGCACTCCGTGGAGCGGGCATCGCCCTGAGGAACCTCTTTTTTGAACTGCTCATCACCTTGCTCCTGTTCTTCTTTGCTTTCGTTCCGCTGGTGGGTCTATTGGCGCCTTTGCTCCTGCTGATCGTTCAGGCGTATTTCTTTGGATTCTCTATGATCGACTACAGCTGCGAACGCAGCCGATGGTCGGTGAGAAAACGGCTGTCGTTCATGCGTTCTCATCGGGGACTGGCGATCGGTAATGGCCTGATGTTCTACGGCCTGTTCCTGATCCCCTACCTGGGGTGGGCGATCGCACCGGTGCTGGGGATCGTGGCGGGAACACTCAGCTTTCTGGACACAAAAAAACCGGGCCTTTCAGCAGACCCGGTTTCTCAGAAATAATTCGCGTCTATTTATTCAGGAATGCTGCTTTCGTAGGCATTCGTGTAGCGGTAGACGTAGTTGCCTCCATCGAGGACCAATTCCCAAACGACCGTCAGCACTTTGTACCCCACTACGTTCAGAACACCGAGGCTTGAAGAGGTTGGCTTGTCAATGTGGAATCGAATGGGCGTGTACTTGCTTCCGATCACATCTCCTGCGGCATAGTCCGAACCGAAGGGATTGACCGCTGCCAGGGGAAGTCCCCACTGGGTCATATTGGAATCGCCTTCGGCAAAGGCCCAAAGGTTGTCTTTGTGGTAGAAGTCATCTCCCGCGCGTACGGTAGGCGTGGTATCCACAAACCCGGCATCCACATTCCAAATGGACGCGCCTCCTGTAGGCCCTTTATCCACCCATTGAACGCTTGAAACCTGCCGAAGGTCCGAGCCTCCAACCGCGGAATTATCCTTTGCGAGCACATTTTCCAAGATCAGGAAAGACTGCAGGAAATAGTTCTTCTGTATGGCGTCCTGAAAGAATTCTGCCTTGACGTGGACAAGCCACGAAGTATCGGCGTCTACCACATTGTGGGCCACACCCAGAACGGCTGGGTCGGTACTGGCCAAAAGCGCCGTCGCTTCTGCATCGTTGTAGTTGGCCAATGCTTCTCCATTCACGTGTATGGTCGGAAAGCCGTCCTGCACAAAAATGGAATCCCAGATCACACTCGATGGGTTCATCAGTCCGTCGTTGTTGTGCAAGGCCACCGGAACGATGAAGTCATAATTGGCTGCGAGATTCAACATGATCTCCGCTCCATTGGGACAATACTGGCACCAGGCACCGGTATTTTCCACCACCAAAACATTGCTCTGATCCTTGACCACCAATCCGGCAATGGGATCGGGGGTGGCGTTGCCTCCGGAAGAAGAATTGTCGTCGTCCTTGTCACAAGAAGCCAAGGCCGCGGCAAAGATCAAAAGGGCTGAACTCCACTTTTTCATGGGAAAGAAGTTTTTCATCGTACAAAAATAGGAGGAAAAACGGCTTGGCATGCTCCGATGAGCCAAGCCGAAGCACCACTTTTCCATTTCTACCTATTGATGAGCAGGGACCAGGTCCAGATAGATCGGAAGGTGATCGCTGTAGCCCCCCAGGTAACGCGGTCCGGAAAAGCTGCGCAAGGGGTAGCGTCCGGTGTAGCGATCGTCGGGTTGAAGCAACCAATCGGCCCGGAACACCTTCGCCCATTCATTCTCGCCTCCTCCCGAACGAAGCTTGGTGGCTCCCTGCTCATCCAAAAGACCTCCGTTGACGACCAGATGATCCAGGTAGTTCCATTCACCGCGATATTTATGTGTGCCTGAATGCACATCCAGTGGCTGCATCAGATCGTACAAGTCGTCGGAGCTGGCCGCAGTCGATCCATTCCAATCCGAAACCCGAAGGCCCTCTGTGAGGCTGGCATCGCCTACACCATCATTGAGGTCGCCCATGATGATCAGTCCATGGCCCGGATGGATGCGCTGAACCGAATCCATCTGAGCGCGCAGTGCAGTGGCGGCCAGCACCCTTAAAGGCCGGGACGCCTCCTCCCCTCCTCTTCGGGAAGGCCAATGGTTCACCCAAACATGAAAGGTGTCTGCCCAGTGAATACCGGCAAGTTTGGCGTACAAAATGTCTCGGGTGCGCCAGTCCGGATCTTCTGCCCGTTCCAGCCGGATGAAAGAGGCCGAAAGTAATTTCAGCTGGGAACGGTCCATCAGCAGACCGACATCGATGCCCCTTCGATCGGGACTTTCAAAGTGGATCACCCGATAATCTGCGGCCTTCATGATGTCCTGCCGCACCAGATCGTTGAGTACTCTTCGGTTTTCTACCTCGCACAGGCCAATGAGCGCAGGCGGATGGGCATAACCCACCGCCAATAGGGTTTCAGCGATCTTTTTCTGCTTGTCCCAATACTTGTGATCGTTCCATTTCTTCTTGCCTTCGGGAAGGAATTCCTCATCCCATTTGAGCGTGTCGTCTTCTGTATCGAACAGATTCTCCACATTGTAGAAACAGATGCGCATGCCCGAATCTGCGGGCAGGGCCGGTTCAAATCCAGCGAATGGAAGCTCTATCGATTGGGCACTGAGCCATGGAGTGAACAAAAACCCCATGAGCAGCAGGCGGATCGTTGTACGGATATCGGACATGTTCGTGCGTCAGTTCATTCGGGATAAAAGTAGTCGTTGTGGTTGCTACAGCTGAATGATGTTTTGCAATTTTGGTTCCAATGCATCCCCGCACAAGACACTCGTCCTTCTCGTTTTTGGCAGCCGTCCCTTTGGCTCTGCTTCTTTCCCTATTCAGCCAACGGTCTGCACAGGCGCAGCTCCTTGAAGAGAATTCCTTTCAGATATCCTCAATGGATCAAAAAGAAAAATGGCTGGTGGCCGGAGGGGTTCTGCTCGTTGGATTTGCAGTGGACAGGCCTGTCCAAAGCTGGAGAGGCGATTCCTTTTCTCCCTTTATGCGGCAGTACGTGGAACCCTTTGGGAAGGAATTTGGCCTGGTCGGTTCCCTCGCCTTTTTTGGATACGCCCATTTGGCTCAGGATCGGAAAGCCGGTCAGGCGTCTGTTGGTTTGGGGCGTGCATTGGTATTCAGCTATCTGGGCGCAAACGGGCTCAAGATCATCTTTCGGCGAAGTCGCCCGAATGCGATCGGCTATCCTGAAAACCTATGGTTCCAGTATGAAGGACCGCCGCTTGTAACGAATTCTTTTCCCTCTGGACATGCCACTTATGCGGCTTCTGTGGCCACCGTATTGTGCAGCAGCTACCCGGAGAGCCGCTGGATGCCCTATGCTGCCTGGGGGATGGCCGGACTTGTTGGGTTCGAGCGCATATACAATGGAGTGCATCACCCCTCAGATGTCATCGCGGGTTTCATGCTGGGCTATGTGCTGGGCAAGCTGGCGGTAAAGCCGTGGAAGATCGATGCCTACTTCCTGCCCCAGGGCGCGGGCTTCTCCCTGGCTTTGGATCGGTGAGTTTTCTTGTGGAAGCGGAATGCCCTCCTGAACTCCGCACATCGGGCAAAAAAAACGAAATCGCCTTTGGGGATGGATCTTAGGTCGTAGGATCGCCGAAATGCGCCTGATGAAGCAGTACTGTCGATGCCATAGAGAAGTCGCCGGCCCAGCTGATCAAAGAGCTCATAGCCCAAATGACAGGGATCGTTCAAATGGCCCTCGAGGACCAAGAGACTATCTCCTTCCACAGCGGAAATAAAAAGGGTGTCCGGCGGATGCAGGGCGGCTCGATGGCCAATGGCTGCGGACATGCTTCCCACAGAGAACAGCGAGAACATCAAAAGAAAATACCTTGACGTGCTCATCCCTTCCTTTTGAGCAGCATAGCGTCTCCGTAACTCAGAAAACGGTAATCGTTCTCCAGCGCATGTTGATAGAGCGATCTCCACTGCTGGCCAATAAAGGCCGCAACGAGCAGAAGCAAGGTGGAACCAGGTTGATGGAAATTGGTGAGCAGCGCATCGACCATTCGGAATCGATGATCGGGCAGGATGTACAGATGGGTGACGGCCCTTAATTCCGTCATTGAATGTTCGTCCAACCATTGAAGTAAAGCCGAAAGCGCTGCGGAACTGTCGAGCTCGGCCGGGAAGCGTGACAGGTCATCTTGAGCCCAGCCAGAGCTGGGGTCCTCTCCCGCTGCTGCTTTCAGTCCCAACCAGTACAAACTTTCCAGAGTGCGGAGTGAAGTCGTTCCAACGGCAAGGATCGGCTCAGTCCGTTCTGCCAGTGAGGCGATCAGATCTCTCGGAACACAGATCTCCTCTCCATGGATGCGGTGGGCACGGGCATCGGATGTACTTACCGGCTGAAAAGTGCCGGCTCCTACGTGAAGGGTCAAGCGATCGATCAAATGGCCCGACTCAGTCAGTTCTTCCAACATTCCCTCGGTCAGATGGAGACCAGCGGTTGGAGCGGCTACGGATCCTCTGTGGCGAGCAAATACGGTCTGATAGCGCTCTCTGTCGGATAGTTCATCCCCGCGATCCATGTAGGGAGGCAGCGGAACATGACCGGCCTGCTCGAGCACTTTGTAGAAGGCTTCGGAAGGGGTCCAGCTCAGGCGGATGTAAAAACGACCGTCGGCCCGTTCCCCTTTTTCTGCGGTCAATGTTCCCGAACCATCAGCATGCGTCCAGGTGGTCTGAAGCGATCCCCCTTTCCATTTCCGGGCGCCCCCCACAAGAGCGAGGATCTCAACAGACCCTTCCTCGTGCAGGATGTGTTCCAGAGATCGGCCATCTGCCGCGCTCAGGCAAAAGATCTCGATCTGCCCCGAGCGGTGCGGAAAAAGCAAACGGGCATGGACCACTCGCGTATCATTCAAGCAGATGCGGTGAGGTACAGCGAGCAGTTCCGTTAAGTCGCTGATCATCCGATCGCTCGTATTCGACCCATCGAAAGACAACAAACGGGAGGCATTGCGGTCGGTCAGCGGATAGCGTGCGATACGCTCTTCCGGCAGTGCGTAGGTAAACTCAGCGATCTGGATTTCCCCTTGGTCCATTTGAATAACTTGCCGCAAAAATAGAGGGCTTGGACCGGGTATTTGTTTCTGTTACCAACGATTGCGTGAACGATCAGCGGGTACACAAGGTGTGCAGCTCCCTATGTGCAGAAGGATGGCAGGTCGAACTCATTGGCAGAGGTTCAGAAAAGAGCGGCCGACTCGAACGGGAATATGGCATCCACCGCTTCCAAATGTGGTTCGGACGGGGAGCACTTTTTTATGCTGAATTCAATATCCGCCTCTTCTTTTATCTGCTCACGCGTCCCCGTGGTGTGCTGCACAGCAACGATCTGGATACACTTCTGGCCAATCAACTCGTGGCACGGATCAGAAGGCTTCCCCTCGTGCACGACGCACACGAATATTTCACAGAAGTTCCCGAGCTGCAGCACCGACCCCTGATCAAGGGTTTCTGGAAACGCATCGAAAGGCTCAGCTTTCCACGGATCGATCATCTCTTCACAGTGAACGACAGCATTGCCCGGCTCTACGCAGAGGTTCATGAGAAGCATGCGCAGGTCATCCGGAACATACCCGTGAAGCAGGCAACAACCGCTGCACAAGGCAAGGAGGCATTGGGTTTTTCTTCGGAAGACTTTCTGATGATCAATCAGGGGACCGGCATCAATGTGGACAGAGGAATGGAGGAACTCTTTGTGGCCATGACCGAATTGCCCGAACGGGTGAAACTGCTTCTTGTCGGCAAAGGCGATGTGTTGCCCAAACTGCGATCTCTGCGCACAGAACTCAAGCTGCAGGAACGCGTGCAGATCCTGGATGCACGGCCTTATGACGAATTGATGCGCATTACCGCGAGTTGCGATCTGGGGCTGAGCCTGGACAAGGACAACAATCTGAACTACCGCTTCAGCCTGCCCAACAAACTCTTCGATTACATACGGGCGGGGATACCGATCTTAAGCACTGAGCTTGTGGAAGTCAGCCGCATTGTGCGGGGCAAAGAAGTGGGGCAGACCATTGCAGAATGCAGTCCGAAGGCCATCGTTCAGGGGATCATGCAGATGGAGATAAAAGGAAAGGACCCTTTCAAAAATGCGCTCGCTCTGGCTTCATCAGAATTGAACTGGGAAAACGAAGTCGAACCGATGCTCACGTGCTACCGGAACCTGAACTGCTAAGGGCTACCGGATCGGCGGATGGCCGTAGATGCGCTCGTAGAGATCAGCGTAGGACTTGGTGATGTTCTTGCGCTTGAGTTTCAGTGTCGGGGTCAGGTGGCCGGCATCGATCGTCCAGCTCTCTGGAGTGAGCTCGAATTTCTTGACCTGCTCCCACTGGCTGAAACTCTGATTGGCCTTTTCGATCTCTTCCGAGATCCGGTCGATGAGCCGCTGGTCTTTGACGACCTGATCGGTAGAACCGAATTCGACTCCGTTCTTGGCGCACCAATCCTTAACGAACTCCCATTCTGGCTGGACAAGTGCCGCCGGATGTTTTTCTGATTCGCCGATGACCATGATCTGCTCAATGAATCGGGATTCCTTGAAGGTGTTCTCCATGATCTGTGGCGCCACATATTTCCCTCCCGATGTCTTGAAAATTTCCTTCTTCCGATCGGTGATGCGCAGATGCCCCTGATCGTTGATCTCACCGATATCGCCCGTCTTGAACCATCCTTGGCTGCTGAGCACTTCAGCGGTGAGTTCGGGTTGTTTATAGTAGCCCATCATCACATTGGGACCTTTCACAGTGATCTCTCCGTCTTCGGCAATGCGGACCATGACATTTTCGATAGGTCGGCCCACGCCACCGATCAATTTGTCCTCCAGCGGACGCCCGTTCACGGAGATGACCGGTGAGGTCTCGGTCAGGCCATATCCCTCCTGG
>RFXV01000009.1 GCA_009921445.1 Flavobacteriia bacterium | reverse complement strand
AACCCCGCTTCGGCGGGGTTTTTTTATTTGCGACGGGCGCGAAAAAAGCTCCGCAACAGTTCCGAGGATTCCTGTTCGAGCAAACCTCCGGTCCACTCTGTCTTGGGGTGCAGCGCCAAAGACTTCCATGAATGAAAGCCTCTTTTTTCGTCGTGTGCGCCAAAAACCACCCGGCCGATCTGGCTCCAAAACAGCGCGCCTGAACACATCACACAGGGCTCCAAGGTGACGAACAAGGTGCAATCTGGAAGATATTTCGAGGAAAGGGCATGGCTCGCAGCCGTCAGGGCCTGCATCTCCGCATGGGCCGTTGCATCGTTCAGACGCTCGGACAGATTGTGTGCACGTGAAATGATCCGATCATTGGCAACGACCACCGCGCCCACGGGCACCTCTTCCTGCTGATAGGCCAATTCGGCCTGCTTGAGGGCCTCTCTCATATAGAATTCATCAGTCGTCCAATCCATTGGCTTCGCTGTACTTTCGCAGCAAGATAACAGCGCGCATGGCATACCGATCTCATCACTGTGGCGAACTGCGTCTGAATGACGCCGGAAAGACCGTACACCTCAGCGGCTGGGTGCACCGGGTGCGTGAGTTGGGCGGAATGACATTCATCGATCTCAGGGACCGTTATGGCATCACACAACTTGCCTTCAACGAATTCTGGGATGCCCAACTTATGAAAGAGGCGCAGCAGCTGGGTCGGGAGACCGTGCTGCAAGCGGAGGGCGAGGTGCTCGAACGCAGCAGCAAGAACGACCAATTGCCTACGGGTGAGGTAGAGTTGCGGGTGACAGGATTCAAAGTGCTCAGTGCGGCGCATGTACCCCCTTTCACCATCGAAGATGCGACCGACGGAGGAGATGAACTTCGAATGAAGTACCGATATCTCGATATACGCAGACGGCCTGTTCGCGAAAACCTCCTCCTGCGCAACGAGGTGAATCTCGCCGTACGCAATTACCTGCACGAACAGGGCTTCACAGAGGTGGAAACCCCTTATCTGATCAAAAGCACGCCGGAGGGCGCACGGGACTTTGTCGTTCCTTCACGCATGAACCCGGGAGAATTCTATGCCCTTCCGCAGTCGCCGCAAACCTTCAAACAGCTTTTGATGGTGGGCGGTATGGACAAGTACTACCAGATCGTCAAATGCTTTCGCGACGAGGATCTTCGGGCCGATCGACAGCCGGAATTCACTCAGATAGACTGCGAGATGTCCTTCGTGGATCAGGAAGACATCCTGAACACATTCGAAGGACTTACACGGCACTTGCTGCACAAGATCAGAGGCATTGAGCTGGACGCCTTCCCGCGTTTGAGCTACAACGATGCGATGAGACGCTACGGAAATGACAAACCGGACATTCGCTTCGGAATGGAATTCGTGGAATTCGATGCGGAGCTTCGCGGAACGGAGTTCAAAGTGTTCAGCGAGGCTGAACTGGTGGTGGGCATCAAATTGGAAGGAGGCGCCGAGCGGAGCAGAAAACAACTCGATGCCCTGCGCGATCTGGTGCAACAGCCGCAACTCGGCATGTCCGGGCTGATCTGGGCGAGACATCAAACCGATGGATCGTTCACCTCATCGGTGAACAAGTTCTTTGATGAACAGGCCCTAAAAAACTGGGGCTCTGCTTTCGAAAGCCAGGCAGGAGACCTGATGCTCATTCTCGCCGGAGCGAAAGACAAGACACGCAGTGCCCTGAGTGCCCTGCGCATGCATTTGGCAGATGAACTGGGCTTGCGCAAAGCGGATGAATTCGCACCTCTTTGGGTGGTGGATTTTCCCTTGCTCGAATGGGATGAAGACAGTGAGCGCTTCCATGCCATGCACCACCCCTTCACTTCGCCAAAAGAAGAGGACATCGCCTTGCTCGGGACCGATCCCGGAGCGGTGCGCGCCAATGCCTATGACCTCGTTCTAAATGGAAATGAGATCGGTGGCGGCAGCATCCGGATCCACGACCGCTCCTTGCAAAAGAAGATGTTCAAGCACCTGGGCTTCACGGAAGAAGAGGCACAAGCGCAATTTGGATTCCTGATGGATGCCTTCCAGTACGGTGCACCACCTCATGGCGGCATCGCTTTTGGATTCGACCGACTCGTTGCCCTTCTGGGAGGACAGGAGACCATCCGCGACTTCATTGCCTTCCCGAAGAACAACGCCGGACGCGATGTGATGATCGATGCACCCTCAGCCATCGATCCCACCCAACTCGACGAGCTCGAATTGAAGACCACCCACGATCCAAGTGCGGACTGAATCTTTTCGGATGCCCATTTTTTTGTTGAACAGCCGATGAGATGACGCAACGACCGAACACCCTCCTGGGCCGCTTTCTCCATTGGCGGATCCGGCATATTCCCCAGCGCCAGTTCATCCTCATCTTATCGGTCCTCGTTGGATTGGTGAGCGGAACGGTATCCGTCTTGCTGAAATTCAGCGTCCGCAGCATTCAAGATCTGCTGCGGGGCGATATGCTTTCGGGCATTCACGAACTCTTCCAGTTCGCCTTTCCCCTGCTCGGGATCCTGATCACCGTACTCATTGCGCGTTGGATCATTCGCGAACCGATCGGCGACGGCATCCCCTCGACCCTCTATGCCATCTCAAAGAAGAACGGGATCATCCGTTCGTTCCGCATGTATGCTTCCGTCATCACCAGCTCGATCACCGTTGGTTTTGGTGGCAGTGTTGGACTGGAAGGACCCACGGTTTCGACTGGCTCGGCCATCGGCTCCAATCTGGCCCGACTGATGCATCTGAATTACCCCTCGCGCATTCTTCTGATCAGTTGTGCCACGACAGGGGCCCTTTCGAGCATCCTCCACACGCCCATTGCGGCTGTGGTATTTGCCATCGAGGTCTTCAGTCTGGACCTCACACTGACCTCCTTGGTTCCCTTGCTTCTTTCTTCTGTCAGTGGGGCAGTGATGAGCCATCTCTTCGGTGGTTCGGATTATCTCTTTCCCTATATCATCGCAGAGGCTTTTGAAATTCGGGACTTGCCCTATTTCATCGCACTTGGCACCCTTGCTGCTTTTTTCTCCATCTATTTCAACCGGGTGTATTTCGGTGTGGAGAAACTCATGAAGCGCATCGGCAACCCGTACCTGAAGCTCTTTTTGGGTGGCCTGGCGCTCGGCGGACTGATCTACCTCATCCCACCCCTGTACGGAGAAGGTTATTCCACCATCAACCACTTGCTCAACAGCGAAGTGGAGGCCGTTCTGCAGGGCAACATCTTCGTGGACCATTTGGACAGCGAATTGCTGATCATCCTGCTCCTGATGGGGCTCGTACTGTTCAAAGGAGTGGCTACTTCACTCACCCTGCACGCTGGAGGCGTCGGCGGCATCTTCGCCCCCACTCTTTTCATGGGCAGCGCATTGGGCTATGTCTTTGCCCGTGTGGTCAACTACCTCGGTATTTCCGATCTGTCGGAATCGAATTTTTCCCTGGTCGGGATGGCGGCTCTTCTGTCCGGGGTCATCCATGCGCCCTTGACGGCCATCTTCCTGATCGCGGAAGTGAGCGGTGGATATGAGCTCTTCCTGCCTTTGATGATCGTCAGCTCCATTTCCTATGCGGTGGTGAAAGCTTTTGTGCCGCATTCCATTTACGCCATCAGCCTGGCCAAACGAGGCGAGTTGATCACCCACGATAAGGACCGGGCCGTCCTCACATTGATGAAGCTCGACTCCGTGGTGGAAAAAGACTTTCGTGCGGTCCGGCCGGAATGGGATCTCGGGGAACTTGTCCAGACCGTGGCTCAAAGCAAACGCAACCTGTTTCCCGTATTGGATGAGGAAGGTCGCCTTCTGGGGGTGCTGACCCTGGACGACATCCGGCCGATCATGTTCCAGCAGGACCTTTACGCCCGCACATTCGTTCGAGACCTGATGCATGCACCACCGGATATCATTGATTCGGAAGAGCATATGGAAAAGGTGATCAGGAAATTCCAAGACAGCGGTGCATGGAACCTTCCGGTCACCCAGGGAGGTATGTACAAGGGCTTTGTGAGCAAGAGCAAACTCTTCGGGGTGTACCGAAGAAAACTGATCGAATTCAGCGGGGAACAATGAGTCTTTGGTACCTTTAAAAGGTGCTGCCGTCCCATACCATTACGCTCTTTTCCGCCTCCGCGGGCTCGGGCAAGACCCATCAGTTGGTTCAATCCTACCTGCATCTGTGCCTGAGCCAGACCGATCCCGGACATTTCTATCAGGTGCTGGCCATCACCTTCACCAACAAGGCGACCGCCGAAATGAAGACCCGGATCGTGGACAGCCTCATCGCCTGGGTGGGCAGAAACGAAAAAGGAGCCGAAGAGGTCATGAAGAAGGCCCTGATGGCCGAGCTTGCGATGGACGAGGCAACCTTTCTTGAACGTGCCGAACGCATGCTCAGGCACCTTCTCCATCACTACGGCTACTTCAGCGTCACCACCATTGATTCCTTCACCCACCGCATCATACGGCAGTTTGCTCAGGATCTCGACCTTCCGGCTGCATTTGAACTCGAACTCGATGAAGAACTCCTGATCGAAGAAGCCTGTGACCTCATCCTCGACCGATACGGAAAAGATGAGGCCCTCAGCAGGATCCTCAGAGAATACGCCTTGTACCGATCGGAAGATTCTGAAGCCAGCTGGCAGATCCGATATACCATCATCGATCAACTGAAGGCCCACCTGAAGGAACCGGAGCAGGGAGGTCTTCGCCCCTTTATTGAGCAAGAGCTTCCGTCATTGATCGACCACCTTGAAAAGCTGAAGGCACTCGAAGCAAAGGTCAGGAATGAACTTGAAGAAAAGGCCAGGTATGCACTGGGACGCATGGAACAGGCTGGTCTTGAACACAGTGATTTTTCCTACGGCGACCTGCCCAATTTTTGGAAAAAACTCCTTCCCCCGAGCACCGACAAACCACCCAGGATCGGTAGCAGGCTCAAGGAACAGCTGGAGGGCACAAAGACGCTGTACAAAAAGGCTGAGGAGGGCACAGAAAAGGGAAAGACCATTCAGGAAGTGGGCGACCAGCTTGGGCCTGAATGCCTGGCAGTTCAGGACGATTACACCTATTGGAAGAAGCTTCGGCACATCCGGGACCAGTTCCATTCGATCGCACTTTTGGGCGAGGTCCTGGGCAGCCTGAAAGACATCAAGGACGAACGCAATCTCGTCCTGATGCATGAGCTCGGCAGCCTGATCGCCAAAGAACTCCGGGAGCAACCCTCAGCCTACCTCTTTGAGCGACTTGGCGAACGTTACGAGCAGCTCTTCATCGACGAATTCCAGGATACATCGCTCGAGCAATGGAACAATTTGCAGCCCTTTGTGGAAGAGATCACTTCTTCCGGTGGGCAGGTGCTCCTGGTGGGCGATGCCAAGCAGGCCATTTACAGATGGCGCGGAGGTGATATCGGCCAGTTCGTCGACCTCTACCAAAGAGGCAAGAAGCAAGAACCCGGTTTCGCGCTGAAGGAATTGCAAACCAATTACCGCAGCCTGCCAGCTGTTGTGAACTTCAATCGGGATTTTTTCACTTACTGCGCCGAAAAGCTCGGTGCCAACCAACGCTACAGAGATCTGTACGCCGCATCCGGACAGGATGCCTTCCATGAAGCCCCCGAAGGCCGTGTGGAGATCCGTCGGTTCGAAGCGGAAAAAGCAGTAGAGTACAACGAACAGCAGGACGAGGATCTGATCGCCCTGATCAAGGAACTCATCGGGAAGAAGGGATATAAAGCCGGTGAGATCGCTCTGCTTTACCGAAGCAAAAAGGAGGCGATACGTTTGATCCCCAAGCTTCTTTCGGCAAACATCCCTGTAGCCTCTGCGCAAGGAGAAGAACTTGGACGTTCTCATGAGGTCGGCCTATTGGTCGATCTGCTTCGTCTAACGGTGGATCCCCGAAACACCCAGGCCCAACACGGGCTGGTCCGATACCTGAAGATCGCTGGGCGACTGGATGCGGCCGATAGCGATCAGCTGGCCCAGGAGATCGGCAAGGGAGACGTATGGAGATCGCTCTTGGCGGCCTTTCCCGATCTGAAAAAACCCGAACTGTCATTGGGCACACATGAATTGCTGCAGCACTGGATCCGGGTGTTCGGCCTCGAGGGAAGCTCGGACGCCTATCTGTGGAGCTTCCTTTCGGAGAGTGTTCACAAGGGCGGAAAGCAGAGTACGGATCCTGTCGATCTGATCAAATGGTGGGAGAAGAAGGGCGAAAAAAAGACGGTGGAACAGGCCGAACGGATGGAAGCCATTTGCCTGATGACCATCCACAAGGCCAAAGGCCTTCAGTTTCCCGTGGTGATCGTTCCCAATTGCGATTGGGCCACAAACAAACTGACGGAGCATTTCTATTGGGACGAACTCGATCCGGAGCGCTATGCCGGTTTGAAACGATTCCCTTTCAAGGCAATGAAGTGGGAGGGCATTGGAGGCCCGTTGGAAAAAACATGGAACACCTCCGTACTCGACACTTATCTGGACAACATCAACCTGCTCTACGTGGCCTTCACCCGTGCGGAACAACAGCTGTTCATCTACGCGAAAAAGAAGGTTGAAGAGAAGAAGAAAAAAGACAAAGAAGAGGGATCGAGCATCATGCATCTCGTTCAGCAGTTTCTGGACTCGCAAGGCGCAGGGGAAGGTTCGCTGTATGCCAAAGGATCGATGCCAGAGAAGCGCAGGGAGGACAGGGACGAGCAAGACGATGAAAAGTGTCTGCCTGTACATCTGCACAGCAAGGACTGGCCGTCGGAAGTGGAATTGGTGATCCGGCCACAGTTCAGTGAAGAGCAGGGATTCGGACAGCAATTCCACGAAGCCGCTGCGCTTTGTCGATCCATGGAAGATCTGGCCCAACTGAGGGACGCACGACCCGAATGGACCGACCGGATCGATGAGCTGCTCCGCCAGCTCAAAGAAGAGCCCTATCAGATCTTTTTTTGTGGGCACCCGTTCATGAATGAGCGAAGCGTTAGTACTGCAGATGGACAGACCTACCGCCCGGACCGCATGGTCGTGGACGAAGCGGGAAAACTGCACATCCTCGACTACAAGACAGGCGCTCAAAAAGCGGATCACGAAGAGCAGATCGACACCTACAGAAGGCTGCTGGAAGACGCGGGCTATTCTGTTGGAAGCAGCTGCCTCCTCTATATTTGACCACCAACACCCAAAGCCATGTACGGAGCATTGCAAACCACCCTCCAAGAGGAACTCCAACAGATCGAGAAAGAAGGTCTGTACAAACGGGAACGCATCATTGCCTCCCCACAGGAAGCGGTGATCCGTTTGAGCGATGGCTCTGAGGTATTGAACTTCTGCGCCAACAACTACCTCGGGCTCAGCAGCCACCCCAAAGTCGTTCAGGCAGCACAAGAGGCGCTGGACACCCATGGATTCGGCATGAGCAGCGTGCGCTTTATCTGCGGTACGCAGGACATCCACAAGGAACTGGAGGAAAAGATCTCTCGCTTTTTGGGGACGGAAGACACCATCCTCTACGCAGCTGCTTTTGATGCCAATGGCGGAGTGTTCGAACCCATCCTCGGAGCAGAGGATGCCATTATCTCAGACAGCCTCAACCACGCTTCCATCATCGACGGTGTGCGTTTGTGCAAGGCGAAACGCTACCGATACGCGAACAACGACATGAACGATCTGGAGGCCAAACTGAAGGAGGCGCAGGCCCAGCGCCACCGGATCATTGTCACCGACGGTGTGTTCAGCATGGACGGTACCATCGCACAGATGGATGCCATCTGCGCTCTTGCCGAACGCTATGATGCCCTGGTGATGACCGATGAATGCCACAGCACCGGCTTCATTGGCCAGACAGGACGCGGCACGCACGAATACCACAATGTCATGGGCAAGGTAGACATCATCACAGGAACCCTGGGCAAGGCCCTGGGCGGCGCCATGGGCGGATTCACATCGGGCCGCAAGGAGATCATTGACATCCTCCGACAGCGATCCAGGCCCTATCTGTTCAGCAACTCACTCGCTCCAGCCATTGTCGGTGCATCCAACGCTGTTTTCGATCTGCTCGAGGGGACCACCGAACTGCGCGACAAGGTGATGGACAACGCTTTGTACTTCCGTAGCAAAATGTCCGAAGCTGGATTTGATGTGAAAGAAGGCATCCATCCGATCACACCGATCATGCTATATGACGCCCCACTCTCCCAGAAATTCGCGGAAGAGTTGCTCAAAGAAGGCATCTACGTCATTGGTTTCTTCTACCCGGTGGTGCCCAAGGGACAAGCGCGCATCCGGGTGCAGCTGAGCGCCGCGCATGAGCGGACGCATCTGGATCGGGCCATTGACTCCTTTGTCCGGGTCGGCCAAAAGCTCGAACTCATCTGAACTGCTTCCGGAACTGCACCTTTTCCCATTCCCTTTTGAGAATGGCATAGGCCAGGCACTCGGTCTCCCTGTGGCCAAAACGGGCCAACAATTGTGCAAGCTCTTGCTCTGAAACATCGATCCGGTACAAAAGGGAAGGTATATCGATGGATGAATGCGCTGCGCCTTCTAGGAAAGCGAGGACGCTCTTTGTAAGATCGATTGCAGAATCCCCAGACAGCTGGCAACCGAGGTCTTTTTCCAGTTGCGCTTTGAGCTCCGAGAGATCGGATGCCTTTGTGGGGAGTTCCTCGGCGAATGGAAACAGGCCTGGATCAGTCGCCACATTCAGAAGCTTCTGTGGACCAGACTCTTGGCCAGTTCTTCCAAGGCCTGACGTTGCGGACCCTCATCCAGCGCTTTTCTCAGATCTGCGATGGACTCGGTCAACAAAGCTTCACTCTTTCCCAAGGCATAGCTGTCCGTGGCCGTCTGCACATAGAGCTGCTTCATGCCCTGGACTTTCTCACGCCCCGTACGCTTGGACATCTCTTCAAACGCCTGAGCATCCTGATGGCGGCAGTGGATAGCGAGAAGGGTGTGCTTTCCTGCGAGGATGTCTCCTCCCTCCTGCTTGCCCGTTTTGCCCGGATCACCGAAACAATCCAGATGATCGTCCATGATCTGAAAGGCCAACCCCAACTTCCTGCCAAAGTCATACATGGCATTGGCTGAGTCATTGTCCGCCCCACCGATCCGCGCACCAACGGCCAGTGCACAGCCGATGAGTACCGAGGTCTTTCCCTCGATCATTTCGAGATATTGAGCCTCCTCGACCTTGGATCGCTGCTCAAATTCCATATCGAGTTGCTGGCCCTCACACAAACGCCTTGCGGTCTGGGTGAAGCGATCCAGCACATCGGGCAGCACCTCAGCATCCACCTGAGCGATCAATCGATAGGCTTCTACGAGAAGTGCATCGCCACTCAAAATGGCGGTGTTGATGTCCCACTTCATGTGAACCGTCTCAGAAGCCCGGCGCAATGGCGCCTGGTCCATGATGTCGTCATGGACGAGGGAGAAATTGTGGAAGACCTCGATGCCCAATGCCGGTGCCAAAGCCCGCTGACTATCCCCTCCGAAGGCCTCGCAGGCCGCCAATGTGAGGATGGGCCGCAGACGTTTTCCACCCAGCGAAAGGATGTAGTCCATGGGCGCATACAAGCTCTCGGGTGTTCCGCTTGGCGCGTGGCTCACCCGGTACGATTCAAAATCCCTGAAGAGGCGGTCCAGATGTTCAGTCGGCATGTATCACTCGTTGAGAATGTCGAGCAAGTACTGACCATAGCCGCTCTTGACCAGAGGCTGGGCCACTTTTTCCAATTGTTCCTTGTCAATGAATCCCTGTCGGTAGGCGATCTCCTCGATGCACCCCACCTTCAGACCTTGTCTTTGCTCAATGACCTCCACGAACTGACCGGCCTGCATCAGACTGGCATGCGTTCCCGTATCGAGCCAGGCCGTTCCCCTGTCGAGGATGCCCACCTTCAGATCGCCTTGTTCGAGGTAGTGTTTGTTCACATCTGTGATCTCGTATTCGCCCCGTGGCGAAGGCTTTAAATTCTTTGCGATCTCGACGACCTTGTCGTCATAGAAATACAATCCGGGAACCGCATAGCGTGATTTGGGCTGCTGTGGCTTCTCCTCTATGGAAATGGCGCGCAATTCCTTGTCGAATTCCACTACGCCATACCGCTCGGGATCTGAAACCTGATAGGCAAAGACCACACCTCCATCTGGATCGTAGCTGTCTTGAAGCAATTGACCCATGGCCGAACCATAGAAAATATTGTCGCCCAGGATCAGCGCAGACGAACTGCCATCGACGAAAGATTCGCCCAGAACAAAGGCCTGCGCCAGGCCATTGGGTTCGTGCTGAACCGTATAGGAGAAATTGCAGCCGATCCGGGAACCATCGCCCAGGAGGTCCTGAAACAGAGGCATGTCGTGCGGGGTGGAAATGATCAGGATGTCTTTGATGCCCGCCTGCATCAGGGTGCTGAGCGGGTAGTAGATCATCGGCTTGTCATAAATAGGCATCAACTGCTTGCTGACGGCAATGGTCAGCGGGTACAATCGGGTGCCGGATCCTCCAGCGAGGATGATTCCTTTCATGGGCTAGGTTCTGCTGCGAAGCTAAAATATCTTGAGTGCACCACAACTCAAACAAGAATTGGAATTCGTCGGAAACCTAGCTTTAAGCCCGGGAAAGAGATTCCATTCAAATAAAGATCAATGAACACCGATCTGAAAAACCGCTGCTCCTGGTGCGGAGATGACCCATTGTACGTGGCCTATCACGATATGGAATGGGGCGTTCCGGTCCATGATGATCAGAAGATGTTCGAAATGCTGCTCCTTGAGACCTTTCAAGCAGGGCTGAGCTGGATCACCGTGCTCAAAAAACGAGAGCGCTTTCGTGATCGCTTCAAACAATTCGATCCGGCCCAGGTCGCTCAAATGACCGATCGGGAACTGGAAGAACTGCTCAGCGACAAAGGGATCATTCGGAACCGACAAAAGATCTTTGCCGCGCGGAACAATGCGCAGACATTTCTTCGGACAGCGCATGAATTCGGCTCATTTTGCTCCTACCTCTGGGCCTTTGTCGGCCACATGCCCATTGTGAACCGCTGGAACAGATCGAGCGAATTGCCCAGTCGAAGTGCGCTTTCGGAAGCCATTTCGAAAGACATGAAGCGAAGGGGATTTCAGTTCGTCGGACCAACCGTTGTCTATGCACATCTGCAGGCCGCAGGATTGGTGAACGATCACCTCATCGGCTGCTTCCGTCACAGAGAGCTGTCACCCTGATCAAAAACGCTTCCAGAAGGGGAGTTTCTTCCACTTGGCATTCATCTTGGACTTTGCGTAGCGATAGAGCGCATGATCCGCCTGATTCAATTCCTTCAGTCGGGTATCAAACTCTGCATGCAGCGTCTCGGCAATGTGCGCTTCCTTATTCACATTCCGGTCTTCCAGTTTGATCTGGGGCCAACCCAGTTCTCTTTTGAGGAAGACCACAGCCTTGTCCAGCTGATCTGTACTCGCCACCAGGTCGATCTTCTTGAGATTGGCCAGGGCCATCCCCGAAAGTTCGTCCGGACTTGGGGTCAGATAATTCTCTTTATCCAGACCACTGAGAAAAGCCGCCTGCCAATTCCTGCTCCAGGCCTCGCCCAAAAAATTGCGAAAATCCGTGAACAGCTCCGACCGATCCTTCCAGTGATGGCCGCGTCTGCGGTGCAGGAAGTGACTGATGACCTGATCCTGAGGTCTGCGGATCATGGTGAACAGGAAAGGGCGCTCCTGAAGAACCCCGGAGCTTTGAACGACAAACCAATTCAGATGCCCGCAAATGGCCGGTGCGTTGCTGTCAAATGCCTCCTTCAAATGCACATCCTGATCTTCTTTTTCGTATTGAAAGAACACATCATCCGGTCCGTAGACCTTCTTCATATGGTGTCTGAAGGTCGATCCGCCCGTCTTGGGAATGTGTAAGAAGAGTAGGGTCCGTTCCATCAATGAAAAAAAACTACCAGATCACTGCCTTCAGTGAGTCGGGCAGCGAAGCCTTTGCTGTTGGTGTGCAGCCCCATGCCTCTTGGAATTCAGGCATGTTCTGAAGCGGCCCTTTGATGCGGAAGGTCCCTGGTGCATGGTAATCGGTCAGCAACAGATTGCTCAGTGTCTCGTCCTTGTAGTGGATCTGCCAGACACCGGACCATCCCAAAAAGACGCGCTGATCTTCGGTCATTCCATCGATCAATCCAATGGCCTCCTTGCCCTCACGGCTCTTTTTGTAGGCGTGGTAAGCAATGGTCAGACCGCCCAGATCGGCAATGTTCTCTCCGAGGGTCATCCGGCCGTTCACGTATTCTCCAGGCAAGGCTTCGAAGGAATCGTACTGATCGACCAGACGATCCGCCAGTTCCTCAAATCTCGCGCGGTCCTCTTCTGTCCACCAGTTGGCCAGGTTTCCGTTCACATCGTATTTGCTTCCCTGATCATCGAAGCCGTGGGTGAACTCATGCCCGATGACTCCACCGATCCCTCCGTAGTTCATGGCATCATCTGCTTCCGGATCGAAGAAAGGCGGCTGCAGTATGCCCGCCGGAAAGACGATCTCATTGAAACTCGGATTGTAGTAGGCGTTCACAACGTGCGCGCCCATGAACCATTCGGTCTTGTCCACGGGCTGATCGACCTCAGCCATATTCTCCTCAAAAGCGTATCGGCTGACCTCAAGCATATTGTCTACCAGAGAGGATGAGCCGATCTTCAATTCGCTGTAATCGGTCCACTCATCGGGATAGCCGATCTTATAGGTGAACCCATTCAACTTGTCCAGGGCCTTGACCTTTGTCTCATCAGACATCCAGGTCAGCGAGCGGATCCGGTCTCCATAGGTGGCCTTGATGTTCTCCACCATCTCTGCGATGCGATTCTTGTATTCTTCTGGGAAATACTCATCGACATAGATCCTCCCCATCGATTCACTCTGTCCGCGTTGCACAGCGCTTTGAGCCACTTTCCAACGAGGTCGGGGCGATTCCAGCCCATTGATCGTCCGTCCGTAAAAGTCGAAGGAAGCGTCGCGAAAGGCCTGTGGAAGTGCGGTACTGAAGTGATCAAGGGTATGCCACTGCAGATAGGCCCTCCAGGTCTCCAGATCCTCTTCAGCGAACAGGGTATTGAGAGAGGTGATGTACTCCGGCTGGGCGCAAAGCAAGGTATCCCCTTCGAACCCAATAGAAGCAAATAGTGCTGCCACATCGAAGGAGGGCAAAAGAGCGGCGAAAGCTTCTACCGACATCTTGTTGTAGGTCAGATCCGGATCCCGGCGTTGCGACCGACTCATCTGGGCCTGTGCCATGGCGGTTTCCAAACTCAGGATGGCCTTGGCTTTGTCTTCCGCATTGTCGATGCCCGCCAACTCAAAGAAGGTGGCGATCAGCTGGGTATAGGCCAGACGGATGGAGTCATTCTTGGGCTCTTTCTCCAGGTAATAGTCCCGATCGGGAAGGCCCAATCCGCTCTGGCTGATCTGGAAGATGTTGACCCCAGAATTCTTGTCATCAGGGGAAGCATAAGTTGAGAACGGAGTGGAAATACCTCTTTTTTTCATCCCTGCCAGAACCACGGGCAGGTCGCTTTGGTCCGACAGTTCATCATAAGGAGAAAGGATCTTGGACAGATTCGCCGCTCCCTGCTGCTCAATGGCCACAGTATCGATGGCGGTCGCATAGTGATCCTTGATCTTTTGCTGGTAGCTGCCCTCGGGATATTCATTTTCCTCCAATCGGTCCAATAAAGCACGGATCCGGTGTCTATTCTCCTCGATCAAAAGGTTGAAACTCCCCCAGCGTCCTTCGCTCGGCGGAATGGGATTCTGCTCCTTCCATCCACCCGAAGTGTAGGAGGCGAAATCCGTACAGGGGTCCACATCCGTATCGAACCAGGCCGGATCGAATCCGGTGAATTCAGAAGAAGAGGATCCATTGGCCGGCGGCCCATCGGAACAGGCGACCACAGAGGCCAGACCCATGAGACAGATGTACTTTTTCATTTGTCGTTTTATTTTTTTCATTGGTTGATCCAGGATCTTCTCAACTGCATCTGTTGCTCATGGGGGGCATCGTCCACACCCATGATGTGTCTGTAGGTGACCGGATAGCTCAATGCTTTTCCCTTGAGTTTCTTTTTCTTCCACTTGCCTTTCTTCTCTCGCAGCACCACCAACTCCACTTTGTCTCCCGGACGCGTGTCTGCATAAAAGGAACTGAAGATGTCGCGTGCACTCTCGATGGTCAATTCCGCTCCCTGCAACTCCAGCAGACGGTCTCCGCTCATCAATCCCATATCTTCTGCCATGGGGCTCAGGCCTTCATCGTCGTAAAGGAACAACAGTTCCTGTTCGGCATCGTAGGAAATGCCCAATTCGCCAAAACCCACCTGATCGACGGCACGGGCCTCTTCATAGAGAATGCCCGCCTGTGCCAGCAGGCCTTGCAGCGGCAATGGTGCAGCTCCCTCCACATATCTGGCAAAGAATTCATCGAGGCCACTGCCCCAGCGCTCGGACAGGTAGCCAAAGAGGGCATTGTCCACAAAAAAGGTGTCCGGGCCAAAATGCTGACCCAGGTCGTTCATCATATCCAGCAGGCCATGTTGGCCCTGACTCTCAACACGCAGCTGCAGATCCAGACACATGGCGATCATGGCGCCTTTGTCGTAGACGCTGTTGTATTCCTCATTGAAGAGATCGAGAACGTGCTCGCTCATCACCGTCATGGGCAGGTAGGGATCGTAATTGTCTGCAGAGCGCAACTTGCTTTCGAGCTCTGAGATGAACTCCTCAAAGGACATCAGACCCTGCCGGACCTGAACCAGGACGGAGGTATACTCTGTGACCCCTTCGTACAGCCAGAGGTGCTTGGACATACTTGGCGAATAGAAATCGAAGTCATTGATCTGCTGGGCATGAATGGCCAATGGCGTCACGATGTGCAGGAATTCATGCGCCACGATGTTGCGAATCTCCTGGCCCATGAGTTCAGGGTCGAATTCGGGCAAATAGAGCACCGTACTCGTCTGATGTTCCAATGCACCATATCCCATCACCGACGGATCGGGCAGGTCGGCGTAGATCAGGATGACATAGCGATCGGTGGGAAGGGTTCCGCCGAGATAGCTGCCTATGGCCTCGAGAACAGGCGCAGAGGATGCGAGCGCATCGGAAGCCGTGAGCGTTCCACCTGCCGAATGGACCGCCACAGTCACACGGGTGGAACCCACCATGGTGCTGACCGTATCTGGCTGTGCATAGAGAATGGGGCGGTCGTGCAACTCAAAATACGATCGGGCCCGAAAACGGTCCAGCGTATCCGAAGAAGCGATCCGCTCCAGCGCGGTGCTGCCCCACAATGCGGCGGACTTCTCCACATCCAGCGTATAAGGAACATTCTTTGCGCTTTGGATGTAGCCGACCATTCCAAAGAGATTGAAAAGAAAGGCATCCGGATCGAACCCAGTACCACCTGGACGAAAGATCTGGTCATCCGGGCCGTCCACTGCATCAAAACTGTCGTCGATCTGGTATTGGATGCGGTACAATTCGCTGGCACGTGCAATGCGCCATTTGTTTGTGTCCATCCGCTGGACAGGCAGCGTATCTCCCCTAGAATCCGTGGCGACAAAACCAGAGACGAAGCGACCAAAGTCCGAAATGTCATAGGTGCCCGGGACCACACGCGGCATGATGTAGTAGGCCGTATCCCGCTCGATAAGAGCAGGGATCAATTCGACGAGCAGCCGGTCTTCTTCGTATGAGTGGGTGGAAATGAATACCTGGCATTCATTGGCGCGCTGAATGGGCAGTTCCATGAACTGGGCATTTGCCCCGAAGCCGAACAGACATACCAATAGTAAAGGCCATTTATTCTTCATCGGTCCCGTATTTGATTTCGTGCGTGATCTCTGCCGCCTTGGCCAGCATGGCCGTCACCCCGCAGTAGCGGGTCAGGGAAAGATGTACGGCTTTTTCCATTTTGGGTCGTGCCTCCTCATGCATGCCCAAGACCGTGTAGACCACATGTATTCGGTCGTAGTATCTCGGGTGCTCCTCGGTGAGTTTGCCACTTACAGCGATGTGCAACTCGGCAAAATCTGCACGCATCTTCCGAAGCAGGGATACCATGTCAATGCCTGTGCAACCCGCGAGCGATACCAGCAGCAACTGCTTGGGACTCGGCCCTTGCTCGGTTCCGCCAATGTCCTTGTGCCCATCGATCACGAGGGCATGACCCTGCAGCTGGGTGCGAAAATCCATTCCGCCCGCGCTGCTCATTTCTATGTGGTGATCAAAAGTCAGAGCAGAAAGATATTTCAAGGGAGCGAAACCATCAGCAATATTGTAGGAATTCTTCTGTTCCACTCTGCAATGACCTTTTTTTAGCTTTGCCCACCATCTTTAGCCACCCCTGATGAAAGGAACTCCCCAGGAAGAGCAGTACTTCGAATCGACCAACATCCTTCTGTACATCTACAACTGGCGCCGCCCGCTCCTTATCGTGAGCGTGATCGGTGCTGTATTGTCCACGATCTTCTCCGCACCGAGATTCATCACGCCCTTATTCAAGTCGGAAGTGGTGGTCTTTCCCTCAACGACCCATTCTGTTTCCAGGGCCGTTCTGCCCCAGAGCTTTCCATCGGGGAGCGATGTGATGGAATTCGGCGACGAACAAGAAGCCGAGAATCTGCTCCAGGTGCTCAACTCCGATGAGATCCGCCAGCGCATCATCGAGTCCTACGACCTGATGCATCACTACCGCATACCCGAAGATTCAAAATACCGCTATACCGCCCTGAACAAAGCCTACGAGAACCGGGTGCAATTCAGCCGGACCGAGTTCATGTCGGTGGTCATCACCGTTTTGGATTCCGATCCGGACACCGCGGCGCTGATCGCCAATGACATCAGCAATCTGCTCAATGAAGTCAAAGGGCGCATAAAGAAAGAACGTGCCATCAAAGGCTTGCAGATCGTGGAGCAGGAATTCCTCAATCTGCGGAGTGAACTGGACAGCATGGAATTCGAACTCACCAAACTCAGGGAACGGGGCGTCCACGACTATGAATCGCAGGCAGAGGTCTTCTCCGAACAACTGGGCATCGCCATTGTGAAAGGCAACGACAAAGCTGCACGTCAGATACAGAACCGCCTGGACACGCTGGCAAAATATGGGAGCTTCTATGTAGCCCTTCGGGACGAGAGTCGGATCCTCAAGGACGAACTGGTGCGTCTGAAGACCCGTTACGATCAGGCGAAGGTGGATGTATACCAAACCCTGCCGGAGACCTTTTTGGTGAACCGGGCCTTCCCGGCCGAACGCAAGACCTTCCCGAAGCGCTCACTGATCGTTCTGATCTCGACTCTGGGCACCTTCCTATTCACCCTGGTCTGCATCATCATTACAGACACCATCCGCAGCCAAAAGAAGGCCTGAGCGCATGGAAAAGACCCTCGGAAAAAAATGGGTCTACGGACTGACGGCCGCTTTCCTGCTGCTGAACAGCTTCTTGATCGTCAAGCAGTTCTTCTGGCTCTCGCTACTTCCCGTTGTGATCGCCGTGATCGGAATGGCTTTTTACTCGCTGGATAAACTGCTCTATCTGACCGTTTTCCTGACGCCGCTTTCCATCAGCGTGGAAGAGTTGGATCTGGGGGTCAGCATGAATCTGCCCACCGAACCGCTCTTTTTTGGCATCATGCTTCTATTCTTTCTGAAGCTGATGATGGATGATGGTTTCGACACCGCTTTCCTGCGGCATCCGCTGACCCTGATGATCGGTCTGCAGCTGGCCTGGATGCTTATGACCAGTGTCAGCAGCAGCATGCCCCTGGTCTCTCTCAAACATTTGCTGGTCCGTATGTGGTCGGTCACTGCCCTATACTTTGTGATGTCCCGTCTTTTCACCTCCGAACAGAAGTTGAGCCGCTTCCTTTGGCTCTACCTCATTCCGCTGGCCGTTGTCATTCTCTTCACCACCTACGTTCATTGGACACGTGGTTTCAGCAAGACTGGCTCGGTGAATGCGATGTATCCATTCATCAAGGAGCACACCTCATATGGAGCCATTATCGGGCTGTATATCCCGGCTTCTTTTGCATTGGCCTTTTTGAGAAAAAGCCGAATGGACAAGAGGGCCTTTGCGCTATTCATCTTCCTGATCATTGCCACCGGACTGGTGCTTTCTTACACCCGGGCCGCCTGGGTAAGTGTTGCCGCCTCGCTCGGGGTGATGGTCCTGCTCCTTTTGCGCATTCGAGCCTGGGCCTTCTGGCTGCTCACGGTGGCCGTTGCTGGTGGCATTCTTCTAAATCTCAACCCCATCATTGACCGCTTGTCGACCAACAACCAAGATTCGAGCGATGATCTGGGCGAACATGTCGAATCCATTTCCAATATTTCAACCGACGCTTCGAATCTCGAACGCATCAACCGCTGGAATTCTGCTTTGAAGATGTTCGAGGAAAGGCCCGTTGTCGGTTTTGGACCCGGGACCTACCAATTCCAATATGCACCGTACCAGAATCCGCGTCAAAAGACCATCATCAGCACCAACAATGGCGACGTGGGCAATGCGCATTCAGAATACATCGGTCCGCTTGCCGAACAGGGACTGCCGGGTATGTTGCTGGTCTTTTTGTTCCTGTTCATTCTTTCCCGAACGGCCGTGCGCGTGGTCTACCGCAGCCGGTCACCCTCTGAACGATTGCTGGCCACCGCCCTGTTCATGGGACTGGTGAGTTACTTCACCCACGGACTGCTGAACAACTTCCTCGATATGGACAAAGCAGCTGTCCCGATCTGGGGATTTTCAGCCGCATTGGTCATGATGGATCTCGGGCGTATTCGCTGGTCGGACGACGACCACTCTGATCAGAGTCCGAGCGCTTCGAGTACCTGAGCCGTCGGCTCTTTGGTCTTGACCTTGGTGAAGATCTTCTCGATCGTGCCTTTTTCGTCGATGATGAAGGTTTCCCTGTGGATGCCGTCGTATTCGCGCCCCATGAATTTCTTCTTTCCCCAAACACCGTAGGCTTTGATCACCTCGTGTTCGGTATCGGCAATAAGGGGGAAAGGAAGATCGAATTTGTCGACGAATTTCTTGTGGGATTTTTCGCTGTCGGCACTCACCCCAATGACCTGAATGCCGTGTCCGGCCAATTCCTTGTCGCGGTCCCGGAAATCGCATGCCTCAGCTGTGCAGCCCGGCGTATTGTCTTTCGGATAGAAATAGAGGACCACTTTCTTTCCTGCGTGATCGGATAGTTTGATGGTCTGTCCATTCTGATCGATCCCCTCAAAGGCAGGAGCGGGATCGCCTTCTTTCAAATGCGTCATCTTGCTGTTTTTGTCAAAATAAAAAACAGCCGCTGATTGTTCAGATTTTTCTTTTGAATAAGACCTAAAAACACATTTTCTTATTTTTGATACCGTGCGCTACCTCCTGTCCTTCAGCTTGTTTGCACTTTCCCTTTGGTCTTTCCGATCCGGGGGTTGGATCAGTTTTGCGCCTATGGTCTACAGCTTTGGATGCATCCCGCTCTTTGAGTTGTTCCTCCGGCCCAACGAAAAGAATCTGAGCACCGACCAACAGCAAGAGAAAGCGTCAGACAAATTGTACGACCGCCTGCTCTACCTTGTCGTTCCCCTTCACTTCTCATGCCTCGGTGTATTCCTTTACACTGTGTGGCGCCAACCTGAAGCAGAGGGTCTGACCTATTGGGGATGGGTCAGTTCCATGGGCATCCTCAACGGGGTCTTTGGGATCAATGTCGCACATGAACTCGGACATCGGCCAGGCAAAAAGGAACAGCTGCTCGCTCAGCTGCTCTTGCTCAGCAGCCTCTACATGCATTTCTTCATTGAACACAACAGGGGACATCATCGCTATGTAGCCACGAGGGAAGATCCGGCGACGGCCCGGAAATGGGAGCCCGTTTATGTGTTCTGGCTGCGCTCGACCATTGGGTCCTGGCTGCAGGCATGGGGGCTCGAATTCGATCGCCTCAAAAGAAAGAAGATCGGAAAGTGGTCCATCCAAAATCAGATGGTTCGCTTCTCCTCAGTTCAGCTTCTTTTTTGCCTCGGGATCTTCTGGGTGGGCGGTCAGGCAGTCGGTGTGGCCTTCCTCTTCTCTGCGGGATTCGGCATCCTGCTGCTGGAAACCGTGAACTACATCGAACACTACGGCCTATTGCGTTCTCGCATTAGCGCACTGAGGTACGAGAAGGTCATGCCCTGGCACAGCTGGAACTCCAACCACAGGGTGGGCCGATGGATGCTCTTTGAGCTGAGCCGGCACTCCGATCACCACCACCGACCGGCGCGGAAATATCAGCTGCTCGAGCATCATCCACACAGCCGGCAGCTCCCCACAGGCTACCCGGGCATGATGCTCATCAGTTTGCTTCCCCCACTGTTCTTTGGTCTGATCCACCCCAGACTGAATGCGCCCGTGCACTCCTAAGTGCACTTATCGCAGCATCTGCTCTGCCGTACTGGCCCTTCTTACATTTGCCCCATGGTGACCAACGATCAACTCAAGGAAATCGAAGAACGGGTGCTCAGCCTCCGGGGCTATCTGCATCTGGACCAGAAAAAAGTAGAGATCGCCAACGAAGAAGAGAAGACGGCCGATCCGGGCTTCTGGGAAGACAACAAGAAGGCGGAGCAGGTCATGAAGAAGATCCGCGGACTCAAGTTCTGGGTCGAGGGCTATGCCAAGGCCGAAAATCTCCTGGAAGAACTGAAACTGGCCATTGAATTCCATCGGGAAGGCGAACTGAGTGAAGAGGAGGTCGATCAGCTTTCGGATAGCCTCACTAAAGAGGTGGAAGAGCTGGAATTCAGAAATATGCTTTCCGAGGAGGAAGACAAACTCAACGCGGTCATTCAGATCACGGCGGGCGCGGGAGGAACAGAAAGCTGCGACTGGGCTGGCATGCTCATGCGTATGTACATGATGTGGGGCGACCGAAGAGGATTCAAGGTCAAGGAGCTGAATCTGCAAGACGGAGAAGTGGCAGGCATAAAGACCGTTACCCTCGAGATCGAGGGTGAATTTGCCTTTGGCTATTTGAAAGGAGAGAATGGCGTACATCGTCTGGTGCGCATATCTCCCTTTGACTCGAATGCCCGCAGACACACCTCATTTGTCAGTGTGTATGTCTTCCCCATGGTGGACGACAGCATCGAGATCAATGTCAATCCTTCTGAGATCGAATGGGACACCTTCCGATCGAGCGGAGCAGGCGGTCAGAACGTGAACAAGGTGGAGACCGGAGTTCGATTGAAGCACAAAACTTCGGGCATCATCATCGAAAACACAGAGACGCGTTCCCAGCTGCAGAACAAGGAACGGGCCATCCAGCTGCTCAAGTCGCAGCTTTACGAACTGGAGATCCAGGCGCGCAATGAGAAGCGGGCAGAGATCGAAGCTGGCAAGAAAAAGATCGAATGGGGCTCTCAGATCCGAAACTATGTGCTGCATCCGTACAAACTGGTCAAGGATGTGCGGACGCAAAAGGAGACTTCGGATACCGAAGGCGTTTTGAACGGTGATCTGGATGATTTCCTGAAAGCATTCCTCATGCAGCAGGGTCAGGCCACTGAGGCCGATTGAACATTCGCTCATTGAGGCTTTCTCAGACCAAGGAAAAATCTGAATTTTAAGGCAAGGACGGATCGAAGCAGATGAAAGCCCTTGCCTATTTCCTGTTTATACTGAGCTTCATCAGCCTGCACCTGGAGGCCCAATTGTCTGCACCTGGATTTCTGGAGAACGGGGGGCAATGGGAAGAAAGTGTTCATGCCGCAGCGCCCATGGGCGGTGGCGAATGCTTCCTTACAGGAACGGGGTGGACCTACAAGCTCTACGAAACCCATGCCTTTGAAGCGTATCATGAGTGGCACCATCATCAGGAGGATGCTCCAAGCCCACCGCGTTTGCAGGGGCACGTTCTGCGCGTGGATCTGCTGGGCGCGGCCCTTGGCGAACCGATCCGCATGGACGAACAGGCTGGCCGCACGCATGTGCTGAAAAGACACAGGAGTGCCCGCGATCTGCGCACCCACAACAGCTACCTGTTCCAAGAGGTCTATCCGAACATCGATCTGCTTTGGGAACAAGAGAACGGCCAGCTTAAATACACTTTCATTGCCGCAGAGAAAGCCGATATCTCGGACATTCGGATGCATTGGATCGGACAGGACAGCGTGGAACTGAACGAAGGCGGAGAATTGAGTGTTGCAACCTCTGTGGGCGCATTGCACGAAAAACGCCCATACGCCTATCAGCTGGTGGAAGGAAAGGAAGTGCCCTGCACCTCCCGCTTTGTTTGCTCGGGAGATACGGTCCGGCTGGAATCCGAACGACTCTTTCCCGACCGACCGCTCTATTTGGATCCGGATGTGATCTTCTCCACCTACTCCGGTTCGGTCTCGGACAATTGGGGCTTTACTGCTGCCTATGATGCATCTGGAAGGATGTATCTGGGCGGCATTGGTTTTGGGAGCGTCTTTCCCGTCTCCACCGGTGCATTCGACACCACCTTTGCTGGGCTCATAGATATCACCTTGATGCGGCTCAGTGCCGATGGAGTGAATCGGGAATTCGCCACCTGGCTGGGCGGTGCCGAAGTCGAACAGCCGCATTCGCTGATCGCCGACGGAAGCGAACTCATCATTTTTGGAGTGACCGGCTCTGTAGACTTTCCCGTATCGTCTACGGCATTTGACACGACCTTCAATGGCGGCATCAGTGTCCCCGGAATGGGCGGCACCTTTGCACTCGGTTCGGACCTTTTTGTCAGCAGACTCAGTGCAGACGGTTCCCAGCTGATCGCCTCCACCTATTTGGGCGGGAGCGATAACGATGGCATCAATGCTGCGCTGATCAACAACTATGGAGATGCCGCTCGGGGAGAAGTCAACCTCGATGAGAACGGGAACATCCTCATCGCTTCTTGTACCAATTCATCCGACTTCCCCGAAACGGTGAATCAATCGATCAACGGAGCACAAGACGCCACCCTGACCAAGCTCAGCGGAGATCTCAGTCAGATGAAATGGTCCACGCGGCTCGGCGGGCTTGGGAACGACGCGGCATTTTCGACCGCAGCGGCCAACGGCCTGACCTACGTTACAGGGACCACCTTATCCAACACCTTCCCAGCGACCACAGGCAGCTGGTCACCGGCTTATTTTGGCGGTACGGGCGACGGTTTCTTGTCGGCCGTGAACGACAGCGGGAAATTGGTGGCGAGCACTTACATAGGGAGCTTCGCACGGGATTTCTGTTTTTTCCTCTATCCAGACCCCAGAGGACGCATTGCTGTACTCGGGCAGACCAACGGCAATATGGCCCACGATCAGCCCGTCGTCTTCGGGGATTCCACATCCCGGCAGTTTCTTCAGTTGTTCAGCCCCGATCTCAAAAATCTTCTTCGATCCACCCGCATAGGCAGTCTGCGCAACAGCTACGACTTCTCCCCATCGGCCTTTCTGATCGACAGCTGTGGTGTGACCTATATGTCGGGGTGGGGTGGAAGCTTGAATCCGGGCAACGGCAGCGTGGACAATCTATATGTGTCTCCAAACTCCTACCAATCCACGACGGATGGTGAAGATTTCTATCTGCTGGCGCTGGATGCATCGTGGAAAAAGCCCTTGTACGCCACCTATTTCGGCGGAGACGGAACACGGGAACACGTGGATGGCGGAACGAGCCGATTCAGCCCCGAAGGCATCATTTCCCAGGCTGTTTGTGCCGGCTGTGGAGGCTTTGATCTGACGCCTGCCTTTCCCTCCACGGTCTGGTCCACGACCAACAATTCCGCCAATTGCAATATGCTTGGCTTCAAGATCGAATTTCAACTCGATACGCTGGCTGTCGACCTCCGCAGTGTGGCCGATACGGTCTGCACCTTTGACTCGCTGTATTTTCTGGTGGACGCGGTCAATGCAGACAGCTTGTTCTGGTCGTTCGGCGATGGACGCACCTACAGTGGATCGGAAGCCTATACGCGCTACACCAGCCCAGGGGACTACTGGGTTCGCCTGACTGGCTTCAACTCCAACTGCCAGCAAATGGCTTCGGACAGCGTGCTCATCCACATTCTGGATTCAGGCGCTGATACCGAACTCCTGGCGCAGTTCGACGAATGCGACAGCAACCGGACGGTTCTTTTCGATCTGCAAGGAACACCCGATTACTACCTGCTGTATACCGGAACCGGCTCGGTACTCGACAGTCTGCCCGCAAGTGTTTCCTATCCCGACAGCGGATCTTACGCGCCCTATTTGGTCTTTTATTCTGATGGCTGCCTGGCTGACCAATACGACACCTTGGGCATTTACTTCGCGCCGCTCCTCCCACCTTTTCAAGTAGAGCTGACCCACAAGGCCTGCAACCTTCCCCTCGAATTGATCATCGACATCGAAACGGACTCTTCCTCCACTATTCAATTGGATTACGGGGACGGGACGATCGACTCTGGAAACGGGGAGCAATGGATCCACACCTATGCAGCCAGCGGAACCTACAGGCTGCGTATCGAACAGGAAGACAGCCTGTGCAAGACGGTCCGCACTTTTGAGACCCAGGTGCAGATCGGGCAGGAAGATCAGGCGAAGGTGTCCTTTCCCAATGTATTCACCCCCAATGGTGACGGAGTGAACGACCGGCTGACCTTTGATGAAGCTCTGAACGGCTGGGACGTGATCGGCCCTGAGCTGATGGTTTACAATCGGTGGGGCAGAGAAGTGTATGCCGGACCCGCTAGTTGGGATGGACTTTGCCGCTCGGAAAAATGCAAGGAGTCTGTCTATTTTTGGACCCTCAGTTGGACCAACAGCTGCGGAGAAGCCAAAAGAGAACAGGGATTCGTTCACCTCATGCGATGATCAAAGTATTCCACAACCCAAGATGCGCCAAGAGCCGACAGGCCCTCAAATGGCTCGAAGAACACGAAATGGACCATCAGGTCTATCGATACCTCGATGACGGCCTTCGGCCTGATGAACTAGAGACATTGTTGCTCAAAATGGAATGCTCCGCCATGGACATCATCCGAACAGGTGAAAAGATCTGGAAGGAAGAATACGCAGCATTGGATCTGAACGAAGATGAACTTGTCATGGTCCTGTCCGAAGCGCCCATCCTGCTCGAGCGCCCGATCATCGTTCGTGGCGATCTGGCCTTCGTTGCCCGCCCCACGGAAACCATGGAGCAGCTGCTCTGAGATCAGCCAGCGCTTGATGTGAGCTGCTGGAAAACCGCTTCCAGCGAAGCGCCTCTCTTTTTCAATTGTGCGATGCCTTCGTCAGCGACGATCGTTCCCTTGTTCAGTACGATCACCCGGTCGCAGAGTTGCTCCACCTCCTGCATGATGTGGGTCGAGAAAAGAACTGTACGGTCCGTACCGATGGAGCGGATCAGGGAACGGATCTCCACGATCTGATTCGGATCCAAGCCAGTGGTGGGTTCGTCAAGGATGAGCACCTGTGGTTCATGCAACAGGGCATGGGCAAGTCCCACACGCTGACGATAGCCCTTTGAGAGCGCACCGATCTTCTTGTGTGCCTCCGCAGCCAAGCCTGTTTGTTCGATCACCTCTTCAATGCGCTGCTTGCCCTTCCCATGGATCTTGGCCATAAAGGCGAGGAACTCCCGCACATACATTTCAAGGTATAGTGGGTTGTGCTCTGGCAAATAGCCCACCACTCGCTTTACGGCAATGGGATCTTCGCTCACCCGATGTCCGGCCACCTCAACGGATCCAGAAGTTGGTGGAAGGAAGGCCGTGAGGATCTTCATCATGGTGCTTTTCCCGGCACCGTTCGGACCCAAAAATCCCGCGATCTGTCCGCTGGGCACCTCAAAATTGATCCCATTCAGCGCCTTCTGCGCTCCATACACTTTGCTGACCTTATCTACACGAATGGACATGATCCAAAAGTAACGCACGGCAAGGCGTCACCGCATCATCCGATCCGAATTAGCCCTTTGGCTCAGTTATTCCGCTCGTGCATTTTCTTGGCGCCATACACTGCCGCAGTTGCCGCGAGCAGCCCCATTCCCGGTAGAGGCGTTGGATCGACGGGCAGATCGGGTTGGGCCCAAACTACATACGTACCAAGAGAAAAAGCCAAACTCAGAATGCACTTCTTCATTTTCTTTTGCTTTTTGATTGGCGGTTCTAGTCGATCAGGATCTTCTCGGCATGGAGGCCATTAGGTGTCTGGATCTTCAGCAGGTAGATGCCTGTGGGCAGGTCTTGGGTGGATACTTCCACACGGTCTTGCCCGGCGGGCACGCTAAAGCCTTGGACCCTTCTTCCCTGCAGATCGTAGAGCGCACCTTCCATAGGTTCGGCTGAGG
>RFXV01000080.1 GCA_009921445.1 Flavobacteriia bacterium | reverse complement strand
GATGGTTTTCCAGATCGTAGACAACGATCCGGTAATCTGCATGTGGGAGGGTTCCGATCAGTCGCATCAGAGGGTGAAGGCGAGTTTGAGATTGAGCAGTCGGTTGGTCAGGTAGTTGGGTACTGCATACTGCCGCGCAGTACTGATGTCGCGCACCCAGAGATAACTGACCGTGTTGCGGATCTCAAGAAGGTTGAACACCTCCAAACCGACCCAGACCGTCTCGAATTGGTTGAGTACCGACCACTTGGCTTTCTTGCCCCGTTCCTTGAAGACCTTGAGGAAGCCAATGTCCACCCTGCGGTAGGCGGGTATGCGAAAGGTCTGTTCTGCACGGGCACTTTGAGGAGGGCCAAAGGGGAAACCTGTACCGTAGAAAAGACTCAGGCTCATCCGAAAACTCGGATCGCTGGGGAGGTAATCCTGAAAATACAGACCGAAATTCACTCTTCGGTCCGTTGGTCGTGGGATATAGCCCGCCTGATCGCCGCGTATGTCTTCCTGAACGGTCATGATGCTCATACTCGCCCATGAATCGATCCCCGGGACGAATTCTCCGTTGATGCGGGCATCCAGTCCGGCAGCAAAGCCATTGGCGGAATTCTGTGCGCTGTAGCGGATGCGCACATTGTCCAGTTCGTAGGGGATAAGGTCATTGAGTTGCTTGAAATAAGCTTCAGTGACCAGACGGAACGGACGGTCCCAAAGTTTCAGCTTTAGGTCATTTCCCAATACGAAATGAATGCTTTCCTGAGCTCGGATGTCTGCGTTCACACCGCCCTGCAGATCCCGCATCTCTCTGTATATCGGTGGCTGATGGTACCAGCCGACCGAAAGCCTCCAGACGGCATCATATTCCGAAACCGGGTTGTACGAAAGGGTAGCGCGCGGTGACCAGGTCATCTGTTGGTTGAAACTCCAGTAATGCGTTCGGATACCAGCGGCCAGGGCCAGCCGGGAACCAAGGGAATCCAATCGCCAGGAACGGCTGTCTTGAATAAACGCCATCACGCGGCCGGACTGCACCGATGCACGGCTGTCGAAGTGCTCGAACAGTTGGATCGATGGCCAGGCTTCCACAGGATCTCCGCCCGGTGGACTGACCGAAGGGTTGTGCGGCACGTTGTAGCCTGCCGAGTCGATCCGTTCCCACTCCTTGTAGCGGTCGATGATGTCGTCTCTCTGAAACTTCAGCCCCCAGCTCAGGGTGCTTCGATCGAAGAAGTACATGCCCTTGTGCTCAAGATTGAAAAAGATGGCATCGAGCTCGTTTCGTGCAAAATTTTGGAATTCACCCACACCGCGTTCCTGCACCACCTCGCCAAAATCATCCGAGCCAAGATTCAATTCGAGCTCGCCCAGCCGATAGGCACCGATGACATCGAAGTACTCCTGTTCCACCGACTGGTAGGCGGAGAAAGTGTATTGCAACAGAAGTTGATCACTCACTTTCTGCTCCGCATTCAGGGCACCGAAGACAGTCTGATAGGTGTAGCGCTCTTTTCCGTCGAAAAAGACGGTGAGGCGGAGTGCTTCCTGAAAGCTGCCAAAGTCCGTGCTGCGGGTGGAGGGGAGCACCTCATACAAATTGGAGGCATAGCTGCCCAAAGCGTTCAGAGTCCATTGTTCATCGATCTTGAAACGCCAGTAGGTCTGCAGGTCGAAATACTCCGGACGGAAGTCGGCATCGGTATCCAGGCTGCCCAGAAGCAGTTGATTGGTCCGGTAGCGGGCTCCGGTCACGGTGCTTAGACGCTTGTTGCGACTCACTCCATCCACAGTGACAGCGCCACCCATCAGACTGGCTTCGGTCTGCAGGCGAAAACTATCGGGTCTTCTGTATTGGATGTCGAGGACGGAACTCATGCGGTCGCCATAGCTCGCCTCGAATCCGCCCGCCGAGAATTCGATATGATCCACCATATATGGATTGATGAAGCTCAGACCTTCCTGCTGACCCGAACGGGCCAGAAACGGTCGGTAGACTTCGATCCCGTTCACATACACCATGTTCTCATCGAAATTTCCTCCACGCACACTGTATTGGCTGCTCAATTCGGTATTGGATACGACTCCCGGTAGGGTCTTGATCAAGCCTTCCACACCCTGTTGCGGGCCGGTCTGAAATTCCAGACTCTTCGCATCGAGCTGGGTTCGTGTGTCATCTCTCGCACGCCCATTGACCACATCCACACCCTGCAGGAGTTCGTCGTTCCTCTTGAGTCGGAAATTCAGCCTGCGTTCCTCATCCGGTCCGATTGCGATGCGCATGGAGTCACTCCGATGCCCGACCGACCGCACCACCAGCCAGTACGCTCCTGGGACCAGTTCAAGTGCATAGTTTCCCGATGCATCCGCAGTTGTGAATTGCCCACCCGCCTGAAGGCTGGCCCCGGGAAGTCCATCGCCGCTAACATCCATCACCCTGCCGCTCAGATGGGCCTTTTGAGCATCCAGCAGATGGCAAAGGATCAGCAGAAGAAAGACAAGCATTCCCTTTTTCGGCACGGGCTATTTCTTTTTTTTCAGGGATTCAAAGAACTGCGCCCAGGCAAAGGGATTGCTCAATGCCCCCAGCATGGCCATTCCGCCATCTGCGCCGTAGAAGCGGCCTCTGTTGTACATAGCCGATTCCTGCATTCGAATGGCCGCCTTTTGGATGGCCACTGCATCGCTGCCCATGGTGGCAGCACGTTCCCTGAGGCTCTGAATGGCCAGATTCCTTTGTGCGATGTCCATTTGAGTGGTCTCCACCTGCATGTTGAGCAAGTGACTGATCAAACGATCCGGACTTGGCCACGGATAGAGGGTGACCTCCTGCAGCATGGTCGTGTCTCTTTTTAAAAAGATCTGCACGAGGTATTTCTTCTGGGTCAGGGTATCGGGTACGTAGAGTTTCTGTTTTTGAAAGCCGAGATGCGAGACTTCCACGGTATCCCCGGACCACACTGCCAGACTGAAGAAGCCTTCATCATCCGCCAGGGTTCCTGTGTTTCTGCTGCGCAGTCTCAGAAAAGCACGTGGGATGAACTGTGGAAGGGAATCCGTGGTGATGACCACCCCGCTGAGCTGAATGGCCGACTGGGCATAGAGGCGTTCAGGCAGGAAAGCCCCAAGTCCCATGAGCAAAACCAAAAGAGGAAGTTGGCGCATCGGCTTCAAAAGTACGGAGTCAGCGAGCGAACTCATGGCGTTAAAGACTAAAAGCGGCACTGATCTGACTTTGGTTGCCACGACCATCGGTCAGACTGAATTCGAGCTGATGTGCACCTGCTGGCAACCGGCCTTCAAAAGGCAGGAAGAATCGATTCTTTTTCGGATCGTATTCCGCCAGATGCCATTGGCCGTCAATGCGGGCTTCCCATTTCTCTATCCCGCTCAGATCATCGGACCCACGCAGGGCGATGCCCTTCTTTCCAGCCAGCGAGCTGTTGGTCTTCCAGCCGTATGGCCGCAACGAGGGCGGTACGGTGTCGATGGCCAGACCGTAACGACCGAAGGATCTGTTCTTGGCCTGGATGCGTAAGCCGCTGATGGTCCCGCCCACTGACGAAATGCTTCCATCCGCACTCAGATGGACGATCACGGCTTTCTCCCGAAGGGCCTTTGGGATCTTTTCGAGTGTCAGGTTGATGGTCAGTGGCCGATGGGCAGGAACGCTGTCCGAGAGAAAAACATAGATCGGACCGATCACTCCTTTGGGCGCATCCTCCGTCCGGTACTGTTCCCGTACATCGCAGTACAACGCGCCCTGCGGCACTTCAGCGCTTGCCTCACCGATCTGCATTTGGTGCTGTTTTCGCCTGTCGATACGCGACATCTCCCATCTTTCACGTGCAGCTCTGTCTACCTGGATCTGGAAGGCGAATTCCCGCTTGTTTCCGAGTGCATCGCTCACACGGATCAGCACATTCTTCTTTTGGCCCAACTCACCGCTTATCCGACCTGAAGAGACGGAGCGAATATTGGACAGTCTGTTGCCAGGAAGCACATAGGTGCGCACCCAGCGACGCTTGCAACAGGCCACATCTTCATAACGGGTCAGGGCGTTGATGTACCTCTTTTCAGAAAAGTCCAGTTCATCCGCGGTAAAGGAAAACGCTTCCTTTCCATCCACTAAGAGTTCGATGCTGTGTACGCCATTCTTGTTGGAGGCACCGTCCAGCTGGTCGTAGGTTTCCACTTCAATGCCGATGCGGTCTGGGACCAAATGCAACTCGCTCTCCCGGATGGCTCCTCCAACGCGGCTCATGAAGGCATTGTCGAGCTCCACCCAGCGCACCCCACGGATGATGGGCTTTTTTCCGTCACTCTTTGCCCAACCATGGGTCAGGGGTTCAAGGTGTGTTGGCTTTTGCTGTCGCGCAATTCGAAATGCAAGTGAGGTCCACCAGAACTTCCGCTGTTCCCGCTTCGGCCGATGATCGCTGCAGAATCTATGGGCAACTTGCCTTTGGGAACATGCACATCGATGGCAAACGATCGCTTTTTGTATTGCAGGCTGCGTACATAAGCCTGAATGTCTTCTTCGAAACGCTGAAGGTGTGCATAGACAGTGGTCTTTCCGTTCGGATGGTCGATGTACAACGCATGCCCGTAGCCATAGGGAGAGACTTTGATCCGACTGACATGACCTTGCCAGATGGATCGCACCGCCTGCCCTTCTTTTCCTTGGGTCTTTATGTCCACACCCGCATGAAAATGCCCTGATCGCAATTCACCGAAGGTTCCGGACAGAAGAGGGGGGATGTCCATGGGCCAGGGCAAGGACTGACCCGAGCTGAGCACAACGAACAAAATCCCAAGGTATGTGAGAGACAAGCGCATGAACCGAGCGAAAATAACGCCTGCGCGCTCCTCCAAATTGCCTCCCGGACTGATTTTGATCCATGGGCTGCTGATTTATTCACCGGCGCCCGGGTCGGCCGCCAATATTCTGTGGATATCCCGTTCTGTTCATGCAACCATAGGGCTCCTATCCGCACTAATTTTCAATTCAATTTAAAGTTCGTTTGACCGCATTCTCCCACACGCTTCGATCCATCCCGATCGCCATTTTGTTTTCCTGGGCAAATGCATGGGGGCAAGGCGCTTCTTCCTTCTTGACAGAGCGGGCCGATCTGCTTCAGAAGGTCGAGGAAAAGATCGATGAACCGGGGCGGTCGGGTATCTGGGCGTTGAGTCAGGCTGCAGTGGCCCGTTTTGGCCCTGAATACCCGATGCATGAGGTGTTCGATCCGAGGCTGGATCTGCATTATTCTTCGGTGGTGGCTGAACGTTACTGGTTACATCTTCTTTCTCTTTGGAGGGACAGTGGCTGGGCAGACCATGCCTTTGTACACGGTCCTGCTGTGAGCCGTCGTCTTCAGCAAAGAGATACACTGATTCCCATGTTGGAGGCCGGCAGCAAAGTGTCTTTCGAGCAATCAGAGAAACTTCCGGTCTACGCCGGCGAACTTATGGTGGAAGGTCCGTTGTACTGGGAAGACTTGGCAGGGACGACATTCAGGGACCCTCAGGACTTTTTTGCTGCCAATCCATCTGTATCTCGAGATCGCCTTCCCTCTGGAGCAAAAGCCTGGCTGAGGTTGGAGCGTTTTCCGGAGTCATCGGATCTGACCGCAGTCGTTCAGAAGGCTTTGCTCAGAGACAGCATTCAGGCCGCAGAAATTCGGCTTGCCCTGGAAAAAAGGCGAAAAGGCATCCCAGATCCAGCGACGCATGATGCAGAAGTCTACAAAGTGAAAAGCGGGGATTACCTGGGTCGGATCGCGTCCGTCCACGGACTTCGTGTTCGCGATATCCAGAAGTGGAACAGCCTGAAAGGTGACCGCATCCGCATTGGGCAGGAACTGTTGCTGTATTTGCGAAAGGATAGAAAAAAGCCAGAAGCGGCGGAAGTGGTGGATTCTTCGCCACCCGCACAACAGATCGACCCCCGGGAAAAAGATCGGGAAGCCAAGTATTATGAGATCAAGAGCGGCGACACCCTATGGTCCATTGCGCAGTCTTATCCGGGTGTCAGCGCTGATGATCTGATGCGCTGGAACGGGATCGACGAGCGCATACAGGAAGGCCAGGTGATCCTTCTGTTGCCCCCAAAAGATCCATCCAGTAACTGATGCGGCCCCTACAGACCTTTTTCTTCCTTTTGGCGCTGGGCGCGGTAAGTGTGGCTTTCATGTTTGTGGTCCCCACAGATGGCCTGCAGTTTGCCGGCCTGCACATCAAGTATCCGACATGGGAAGAATTCTCATCGAAGGACACCCTGACCAAGGTGGACATGGACGCCATTCTGCGGGCCAGTCATATGGCCCAGCTCGACAGCCTGAACAGACAAGCTGAGAAAGAGAAAGAACAAAAGGAAAAGGAAGAGCAGAGGCGCCGTGAGGAGGAGCGCATTCGCAGGATGCTCGAGGCGCGAAAGCTTCAGTTCAGTGCGGACAGCGAAGGTTTGATGCGCTTTGCCAGCGCACTTCAGTCCAGAGCGGGTACGGGCAAGGTGCGCGTTTTGCATTATGGCGACAGCCAGATCGAAGGCGATCGGATCAGCAGTGTGCTGCGCGATCGGTTACAGAAGAGATTTGGAGGCTATGGCCCAGGTATGGTGGATGCCGTTCCTCAGGCTCCGAGCATGTCCATCAAACAAAAGTCATCTGACGATTGGAAACGCTACACCCGCTTCGGACGAGTGGACACCTCCATCGGGCATGACCGCTATGGCATGCGTGCCGTATTTGCACAAAATGAGGCCGTCCTGGATTCGGCGGCCGATCAAAAGGACAGCCTTTCGTGGGCCTGGTTGGAATTCAAGCCTTCCCGGCTTGGTTTTCTAAGGACGCGCAAGTTCAGCAGCATGCTGCTGTATGCAGCTGCCAATGATGTTGATGTGCCGTATGAACTGCATGTCGACGACAGCCTGATGCACTCAGGTGTTTTTACCGTCTCGGAGGGAATGATCCGAAAGGAATGGATATTTCCCGAGCAGCCGGGCGTCATAAGGATGCGCATCGCTTCCGACAGATCCTTGAGTGTCTATGGGGTTTCGTTCGAAGGGCAGATCGGACTCGTTCTGGACAACATCCCGATGAGAGGAGCTTCGGGGCTGGTGTTCACTAAACTGGAAGGAGATCACACCCAAAAGATGCTGGCGGATGAAGCTGTAGGGCTGGTCCTTCTGCAGTATGGCGGCAATACTGTTCCGTACATCAAAGATCGCAAGCGGGCAGAGAGCTATGCCCGACGCCTTCGGTCCCAGTTGCGTTTGATGCGTTCCTGGATGCCGGCGGCTTCATTTGTTTTGATCGGTCCATCGGATATGAGCCAGAAAAAGGGGACTTCCTTTGAAACCTACGAATCTGTGCTGTGGGTGCGCGATGCGCTCAAGGAAATGGCGATGGAAGAAGGTATTGGCTTTTGGGATCTGTTCGGTGCCATGGGAGGCTACAATTCCATGCCTGCCTGGGTGGCCAACGATCCGGCGCTGGCCGGACCCGACCACATTCACTTCACGCCCAAGGGCGCACGGCAGGTAGGCGAGTGGCTGGCCGACGCGTTCGAAGAGGAGTTGGACAAACTCATGCCCCGATAAGATGCGAATGAGGATCCTTCTGCTTGCTTTCGGATCGATCTGTGGATGCAGTTTGTTGGCTCAGGCCGACCTGCAGCAGCGCTATCCTTTCCTGAATCTGGAAGCGAATGAGCTGCAGTTTCCCGCAGGTCAAGAGAAGATGAGTGCATTCTTCGACCGACTGGAGGAATTGTCATTCTCAGGAAAAGGTCAACTGAACGTGCTGCACATTGGGGGCTCCCATGTGCAGGCCGGTACGCTCTCTTCCGCCATGAGGCAGGGCTTGCAGCAACTGCATCCCGGGATCGCGGGGAGCAGAGGTTTTTTCTTCCCTATGCGCTTGGCGGGTACCAATCAACCCGCTAATTTTTCGGTTCAAGCCAACGGGCAGTGGGAGGGTTTTCGCTGTTCGGTCTCTT
>RFXV01000079.1 GCA_009921445.1 Flavobacteriia bacterium | reverse complement strand
CCTGTTACCACCCAAAGGTCCCATCGGCCTTTCACAAAGCTTTGCTCCAGGCTTTTCAACACGCCGTTTTGTGGGACTCCCGAATCCATAGACCTAACCTTTAAAGGCAAAGAAAAACCAAAAAGTGCCGCCCATCAACACGGGCCTCATTGCCTATCTTGCGCCTCCTTGAAATTGCGTTGTTGAAACTCTCAGTCATCATTCCGGCTTACAACGAAGAAAAGACCATTGCGGCCATCCTCGACCGCGTTCGGGAAGTTCAATTGAAAGGTGGTATGGAAAAGGAATTGATCATCGTGGACGATCATTCCAGCGATGGTACGGCGGCTTTCATACATGCATACAGTGAGAAGCATCCGGATGCTGGCATTTGCTTTTTCAGACACGATCGGAATTCAGGAAAAGGAGCAGCCCTTCGGACGGGTATCGAGCATGCCACGGGCGATTTCGTGGTGATCCAGGACGCCGATCTCGAATACGACCCGAACGAATACAATTTGCTGCTTCAGCCTCTGCTGGACGGTCATGCCGATGTAGTCTATGGATCGCGCTATGCAGGTGGCAAGGCGCATCGGATCCTATTCTTTTGGCATTCATTCGGAAATAAATTTCTGACTACCCTCAGCAATGCACTCACCAACCTGAACCTGAGCGATATGGAAACCTGCTACAAGATGTTCCGAAGAGAACTCATCCAGCGCATCCAACTCAAGGAAAATCGGTTTGGCTTTGAACCCGAAGTCACGGCGAAGATCTCCCGCATTCCGAATGTGCGGATCTACGAGGTCGGGATCTCCTATTACGGAAGAACCTTTGACGAAGGAAAGAAGATCGGTTGGAAAGACGGCTTCCGTGCCATCTATTGCATTCTCAAATACAACTTGTTCAGTCGATATTGAGCAGACGCTCGATCAGGTCCTCCACCTTTAGACCGGCTGCTTCCGCCTCATAGTTCAGGACGATGCGGTGTCTGAGGATGGGGATCGCCACTTTGCGAACCTCGGCTTCATCCGGGGCGAACTTCCCATTCACTGCAGCGACAGCTTTCGCACCCAAGATGAGGAATTGGCCGGCACGGGGTCCTGCTCCCCAGGAGATGTATTTCTTCACCCAATCCGGGGCGTTGGGATCTTCAGGCCGGGAACGAGACACGACGCGAACGGCATATTCAAATACGCTATCCGTGACAGGGATCTTGCGGACAAGCGACTGAAAATCCAGCATCTGCTGGCCATTGAGTACTTCGCTGACCTTGCGGACCGAACCATCCGTGGTTCCTTTTACGATCTGCACCTCTTCTTCAAAAGCGGGATAATCCACATTGATCTGGAACATGAAACGGTCGAGCTGCGCTTCAGGCAGCGGATAGGTTCCCTCCTGCTCAATGGGGTTCTGCGTGGCCAAAACGAAAAAAGGGTCGGGCATGGCGTGCGTCTTTCCGGCAGCGGTCACCGAGCGTTCCTGCATGGCCTCCAAAAGGGCACTTTGGGTCTTGGGCGGTGTTCTGTTGATCTCATCGGCCAAAAGCATATTGCAGAAGACAGGGCCTGGCACGAACCGGAACTTCCGGTCTTCTCCCAGTATTTCCGAACCCACGATGTCCGAGGGCATCAGGTCGGGGGTGAACTGGATGCGTTGGAACTGCATGCCCAGCGAACGGGAGACCGTGTTCACCAAAAGGGTCTTTGCCAAACCAGGCACCCCGACCAGGAGCGCATGGCCCTTGCACAACATGGCCAGAAGCAACTGCTCCACCACTTCATCCTGACCGACAATGACCTCGGCGATCTCCTTACGGAGTGACTGATACTTCTCTTGTAACTGCTTTACGGCTTCGACTTCGTTCATTCCATCAATCTTGTTCGTTGCGCACCCAGTCGTAATGAAAGCTGCAGGGCACCAGGTCTGCACTGATCTTCACGGCCGTCTCTCTGATCTTCTCAGCCACCCATTCCTCTACGACTTCTTGCTTGCGCTGCATGGTGGCCATCATCTGCAGACGGGAATAATCCTCTTTCAAATTGGCCCGATGCGGCTGTGTGCGGTCGACGAGCAGAACCAGCCTGAAAGCCTCTTTTCCATCCCTGCTGCGCATGAGGCTCGACTTGGAGATCTCACCCGGATCCATATCCTCAATGGCGTAGAACAAGCTCCGGTCCAACTGACTGATGTCCCATTTAGAATCTCCGCTCTGCGGGTTGATCAGCAGCCCGTTGTTGAAACGCGTGTCCTCGTCTTCCGAGAATTGAAAAGCCGCATCATCAAAGCTGATGCTCCCTTTGATGATCTGAGCCTTCAGGCTGTCCAGGGTGCTGCGGGCTGCATTGAGGTCAGCATCGGAGATCTTCGGCTTGACCAGGATGTGTCTGAGGTCGAGCTCCTCTCCCCGCTTCTCCGTTAGTTGGATGATGTGGTAGCCGTATTCCGTTTCGAAAGGTTCGGACACTTCTCCCGCCTGCAGATTGAAGGCTATGGCCTCGAATTCCTTGACGAATTGGCCCCGCTGGATGGCCTTGTATTCTCCTCCGTTCTTTGCACTTCCTGGATCCTCGCTGTAGAGGATGGCCAAGGTGCTGAAACTGCTTCCGCCTTCGACGCGCTCCCTAAATCCGTTGAGTTTTTCGATGGCCGATTTTTTAGCGGCAGCGGTGACCTTCGGATACCTCACGATCTGCTGCACGACCACCTCCGTGTTGATCAGCGGAAGACTGTCTTTTGGAATGTCCTTATAGAATTTTCTAACCTGCGATGGAGTGACCTCAGCTCCTTCTGTGATCGTGGCCTGCATGCGCTGCGCCAAAAGCTGATCCTGAACCAATTCGCGCATCTCTTCCTTGATCTCGATGGTGCTCTTGTTGTAGTACTCCTCCATCTTACGCTGAGAACCGATCTGTTCAGTGAGCATCGCAATTCTTCGGTCGATGGTGGATTCCACTTCGTCCTCACCGACCTCAATGGAATCAATTTCTGCCTGATGGATCAGCAGCTTTTCGAAAAGCATGTCCTCAAAGACCTGACAATCGGAAGGAGCGTCCTCCCCCATCGATTGCCGTTGCTGACCAACGCTTTGGATCTGCTGATCCCAATCCGAGACCAAAATGATGTTTTTGCCGACGACCGCCGCAATGCCCTCAACGACCACGGGTTCCGGCTGGGCCTGAAGCATAAGGGCGCTGAATACACAGCCAAAAAACGTCCAACGGCTATTCATAGAGCTCACAGTCTTTTTTTTCCAATGCTTCCTCCAGCAGATCTCTCTCCAGTCTTTCCAAAATATCTCTCCTTCGCTGATTGAGCAAAATACTTCGGATGGTGGTTCTAACGTAAGGCAGCGGAGACAGGCCATCCTTGATGCGGTATTCAAAGATCTTGAGCAAGTGGATGCGTGTGCTGTCTGCTATTTCCACAAAAGAATTCTTCTTTAAGAACTGCTGTTGGTTGTAGGTCTGGATCGGCACTTTTCGCGACAACTCCGAAAAGGACATCCAGGTGCTATCAGAGAGACCAAAGCCCGAAGCGTACTTCAGGCAGTAATCTTCCAACCGCACAAGGTCTTCCCGCGTTCCCGACTTCAACATCTTTCTGGCCTCATTGAGCTCTGGGGCCTCAGGTACAGTGACCAGATAAGCGGCCCGAACGATATTTTCCTTGAGCTCAAAATTGGCACTGTTCGCTTCAAAATAGTTGAGGATCTGCTGCTCTGTAATGGCTGTATCCAGGAGTTTTTGCAGCATGGCTTCCTGATATCTGTATTTGAGCAGGTCTTCCCGATAGCGCTCCACCAATTCATCAATGCCCGTTACCTCGTCACCAAGATTGAACACCGCCCGATCGATGAGCACTCGGTTGCGCACCCACTGGTCCGTGTATTGTCTGAACCAATTGAGGCTGTCCGCTCCCTTGAGCCCAGGAGGCAGGATCTCTGACACTTCATCTGCGTACAAAAAAACGTCCTGTACACGGGCAAGGGGCTTTCGCTCTTCGGAATTCCACGAAAGTCGGTCACAGGATGTGGTGAGGCCTACCAGCAGGAGAAAAGAATATCTGATCGCTCGGTGGCTCAACGGCTCAGCTCTTGAATGACCGCATCGCGCACCTTTTCATCGATCACTACAGGATAGGCCGAACGAAGGCTTTTCACCCACTCGGTCTCCAGAAGTTTCTGATAGTCCGCGGCAACAAGACCCTTCACCTCATCCAGCTTTTTGTAGCCGGCGGGAAGTACTTCATTCACTTGAATGAACTGATAACGGCCATTGACCTCCCTGATGGGTCCTGTTTCCAACACATTCAGACCGCTTACCGTGACAGGTGCGTTTTCCTCGGTCTTTTTATCGATCTGAAGGTTCAAGACACTCTTCTCATTGTACTTGGCCAGCAGCAGGCTGTCTTCCGTACCCTTCAACACTTTTTTCCGCACCTTCTTGGCGATCTTCTTTGAGACACAGTCGTAGGTGGTGTATCGATGCCGCACATCCCAACGGTAGTCTTCTTTGTTGGCTTCAAAATGGGTGTACAGGCCCAGACTGTCGCTCATGCTTCTTGACCATATGCGCTGATCGGTCAGATCAAAGAGTAAAATACCGTCCCTGTACTCGTTCATCAGCAAACGGAAATCTGGGTATTTCTTTTCGAGTTGGGCATCCTCATAAGCCAAAAGGCACTTTTCAGCATACATCTCCAGATACATTTCCAGAATGAAGCGCATGGAACTGCTCGAACTGAAATTCGATCTGCCTGTGCCGATATAGCCCATGAGTGCACCGACGGTGACCGCACTGTCTGCATAGCGCGCAATGATGCGGGGATCTTCCAGCTGCTGTTCAGTGGGTGTCCATTTGGGCCCAACCGTGCCGTCCAACTCTTTGGCCACATTCTTCAGCGTACGTTCGTCCAGTCGCCAATCATATTCCTTGGCCAGTCGTGCGATGAATCGATCCTGGGAAACTTCGGCCCGAACGTCTCTTTTGATCTTACTGCGCAACTCCATCTCCATTTCGGGGAATGTGCGCAAAGGCTCCTTTTTGACCAGCTGGATGATGTGCCAGCCGTAGGGTGTGCGCACAGGTGCTGAAAGGGCGCCCGAATCCTGAAGTGCAAAAGCCGCATCCTCGAAACTGCCTACCATATCATTGAGCCCGAACTCAGGAAGCAATCCTCCCCGGCCCTTGGATGTTTTGTCTTCTGAGAATTGAAGAACCGCGTTTCCAAAGTCCAGGGTTCCTGCAGTGAGCATGCCGTGGATCTCTTTGATCTTCCGCTCGGACTCCGCCTGCTCAAGCGGCTGGGCATCTTCCGGAAGCATGAGCATCAGATGGGCGACCGTTGCCTTTCCGCGCGCCGGACGTTTCGCATCAAGACGTGCGAAGTGATAACCAAAAGGCGTCTTGAACACCTTGGAGATCTCTCCTACTTCAAGACCATAGACCGCACTTTCAAATTCATAGACCATTCCAAACACGTTGAACCATCCGAGCGAACCCTTATTCTTGGCTGAATAGCTGTCGTCGCTCAGGACCTGTGCAGCCTCCTCGAAGGTCATCCGTCCGGAGCGGACCTGATCATAGGCATCGCTGATCTCGTTCCAGGCATTGGCCGTATCGCCAGCATTATTGAAATCCTCCACATAGATCATGACATGAGAGGCCTTCACATCCTCCTGCATGCGCTCAAAGGCTTCTTTTACCAGTGCCTCCTCCGACATCTGATCCGTCAAGTAGGGCTTGGCCAATTGGGACCTATAGCCCTGCAGCTCATTGATGAAGGACGCGCGCAGATGCATGGACGAATCCTTTGCCTCACGGACCTTTAACTTGAAATCGATGTAGAGTTGCAGGTATTCCTCTGGGGTCTTGGGATCGATCTGTTCGCCGATCTCCCGGTTCTTGTTGAAGACCGCGGTGAACTCTTCAGCCGTCACCTGTTCTCTGCCATCAACAGTGAACAATACCGGGGTCTCTTGGGCCTTGGCTGCGAGGACCGACAAAACACATAGGGACAATATGAAATTCTTCATCGTCTGAGAATGATTAGAGGTGGCCAAAAATACGGATTGTAATCAGCCGAAAACAAGATTCCTCAACGACTGTAATTGGGCGATTCCCTGGTGATCTGGACATCGTGCGGATGGCTTTCATTCACCCCTGCCGTGGTGATCCGAACGAATTGGGCATGGCCTTGCAGTAAGCCTACGTCTTTGGCACCGAGATAGCCCATTCCTGCACGCAACCCACCGATGAACTGATACATGACCTCGGACAACTCGCCTTTGTAAGGCACCCGGCCGACGATCCCTTCTGGGACCAGTTTCTTGATGTCGTCTTCCACATCCTGAAAATAGCGGTCCTTACTCCCCTTTTCCATGGCCTCGATCGAACCCATCCCGCGATAGGACTTATATTTTCTTCCCTCGTAGATGATGGTATCTCCTGGTGTTTCCTTCGTTCCAGCCAACAGCGAGCCGAGCATGACGCAACTCGCACCGGCAGCCAGGGCCTTCACTATATCACCTGTGTAGCGAATGCCTCCATCGGCGATCAAAGGAACGCCTGTACCTTTCAAACCTTTGGCCGCTTCCATGACCGCTGTGAGCTGTGGCACGCCCACCCCAGCTACCACGCGGGTCGTGCAGATGGATCCCGGGCCAATCCCCACTTTGACCGCATCTGCTCCCTGATCTGCGAGCCAACGGGCCGCTTCTGCTGTGGCAATATTGCCCACCACCACCTGCAGATCCGAGAATTTCGCCTTGACCCGTTTCAGCGCCTCGCCTACCCCTTTGCTGTGGCCGTGGGCCGTATCGATGACAATGGCGTCCACATTGGAATCGACTAAAGCTGACACCCTTTCAAGTATATCACCGGTGACCCCCACGGCAGCCGCCACCCGCAACCGACCGTATGTATCCTTATTGGCATTGGGCTTTACCCTTTGCTTTTTGATGTCTCTATAGGTGATCAGGCCGACCAAATGTCCTTGACCGTTGACCACGGGCAACTTCTCGATCTTATGGGCCTGCAGTTTCAGCTCCGCCTCTTCCATGGACGTATTGGGATGCGTAGTGATCAGTCGTTCACGGGTCATCACCTCACCAATGCGCTTCTCTTCTGCTTTCTCAAACCGCAGATCCCTGTTGGTGATGATACCGATGAGCTTTCGATCGTTCTCGATGATGGGAATGCCACCGATCTTGTATTCGGCCATCATCTCCCTGGCTTCCCGAATGGTGTTTTCCTCCGATAAGGTGACCGGATCGAGGATCATTCCACTCTCTGCACGCTTCACTTTTCGCACCTCCATGGCCTGTTGTTCGATGGTCATGTTCTTGTGGAGAATACCTATCCCTCCCTCCTGTGCAATAGCAATGGCCAATACCGATTCTGTAACAGTATCCATGGCCGCACTCACTATCGGTACCTGCAGGCCGATGCCGCGTGTGAACTGTGAAGCTATGGAGACCTCACGCGGAAGAATGTCGGAAAAATGAGGAAGGAGAAGGACATCATCGTAGGTCAGTCCTTCGCCGATGATGGGTTGATTCAAGGAATTCATGGCGCAATCTTCAGATTGCATGCAAATATACTGTGCTCGATCGGGCACCTAAAAAAAAAGCCGTCCTTTCAGACGGCTTTTTCAAACAAGAATTGATCACGATTATCGAATGAGATTGAAATGGCCTCGTTGCTCCGTTGGCACATCTTCAAGGGATTCATAAATGATCAGGTACATATAAACGCCGGCAGGCGCCAACATCCCTGAGCTACTGACTCCATCCCACTTCTTGTCGGGATTCGACGTACTGAATACCACCTCACCCCAGCGATTCATGACCAGGAACTTGTACGCATTGGTCTCGAAGACGGCAGATGGCCCAAAGAGTGCATTGTCCGGATTGTCACTGTCCGGACGGAAGGCCGTTGGCAAAAAGATGCGGGCTTTCACCACATCACAGTCCACATTCGACCGCGACTTGAAGGGCTGTCCGTCCAAGCCCACAAAATTCAATGGGTTATTGATCTCGTTCGCCTCCACGTAGTAGCAGAAACGACCATTGTCGGGATCTGCCTCGGTAGAGAAGAAGTCCATGTAGACTGTATCCGTACCCGGTACAGAGGCGATCTCAGTGAATCCGTAAGTTTCATTGTCGCTTCTCCACACAGTATAGCTTCCGACTTCTCCAGCAAACTGAGTGTATGGGTTCCAAACCAGGCGATTGGAAAGTCCTTTTTCATTGTTTACCTGCAGAAGAATGTTCCGAGAGACATTGGTCACAGTATCACGTGCGCCACATGAATCCAAGGCCGAGACCCGATACCAGTATTTCTTGCCAGTGAAGTCCGCCGAGAAATCTGAGTACTCAATGATATACGGAGCGCCCGTTGGTTTGAGCACACGGCCAAGGGAAATAAAAGGACCCACGGGATTGTCCGAACGTTCAATGTCGTAGGACACCACATCGGC
>RFXV01000078.1 GCA_009921445.1 Flavobacteriia bacterium | reverse complement strand
ATTCCTGCCACACGAGCAAGGTCAGCAGATCCGTGTCGCAAAAGAGAAAGGCCTGTGATGAGTACCTTGCATTTAGCTGAAGCCTGAGCTGTTCTTCTGCGATCCTTGAGAGATCTTCAGGGCCATAAACACTGCCTGTTCCACTGAGGTAGGTCCGGGCGTATTCTTGAACCATGGGGCAGCCATAAGCCGCAGCGATCTGCTCACACGAATGAGTCTTTCCTGAGGATTCAGGACCGCTGAACACGATCGTCTTCATCCGCCCCAATTCAAAAAAGCATAGAGTGCCATGACCGTGTACACCAGGTACAAAACGACGGTTGGCCACATTTGTCTTCGGGCGTACAATATGGCCGAGGCCAGGTCGATGCCGATCCAATAGAGCCAGTTCGCACGGACGTAGTGGACCATCATCAGGGTTGCTATGACGCCGAACACAGTGGTCAAAGCGTCCAGATAAGGCAATTGTGCCGAAGTCCTGGAAAGCAAAAAACCGAGAATGACGGTGAAGACCAGTCCAAATGTTATTCTCGAGAGATGTTCGTTCATCGTCAGGCTGCCAAAAGCCATTTGGCCTTCCATGTCCGACGTCCAGTTTGAATAGCCTCTGATGGACATGATGAGGTAGAAGAGGTGTAATGCAGTCTCCGCCCAGAGTCCTTTCTGCCAAACGAGCTTCAGGTAAATAAGGGACGCTAGGCCACCCAATATCCAGGCCCATCGAAATTGCTCAGCGAGCAAAAGAGTGAAGCCAAGGCTCAGCGCAACAGCCGACCATTCCTGTATCCGCTTCACTTTGGGAGCAGTCAGGTTCATAGCGTGTCGTCTTGAAAAAGAACTTCCGTAGAGCGCACCAGGGGTCTAGCGATGGATCGCTGATTTGATCGAGAGGGCCAAGCCGGGATCTTCTTCCAAGGCATTGCCCACCACCAATACATCTGCGCCGGCATGGGCCACCTGACGGGCCGCCTTGGCATTCCTGATGCCTCCTCCCACGATGAGGGGAAGGTCGCAGCTTTGGCTGACCTGCCGGATCATCTCAGGCGGCACATGCTGCATTGCTCCGCTTCCTGCGTCGAGATAAAGGTGTTTCATTCCGAGCATGGAGCCTGCCAGTGCGGTACACGCTGCGATCTCGGGTTTGTCAGACGGTATGGGCGGAGATTGACTGATGTATGAGGCTGTTGTGGCTCTGCCACCATCCACGAGCATATAGCCCACAGAAAGGGTTTCAAGACCGAAGGCTTTGATCCTCGGTGCTGCAATCACTTGCTGACCGATGAGCAGTTCGGCATTCCTTCCCGAGATCAGGCTGAGCATGAGCAGGGCGTCGGCCTTTCGGCTCACCTGAATGGCACTTCCTGGGAAGAGGATGCAGGGTTTGTCCACACGGCTTTTGAGACGGTCCAGTGTTTCGTCCAGGGCATCTTCGGTCATCAGGCTGCCTCCGATGAAAAAGACATCTGCCAGGTCTTCAACTTCATCGAGCAAACGATTCAGCGAAGCCGCCTGGGCCTTGTCCGGATCGATGAGCACAGAGAGCATCTTCTCTCCGGATTCCTTCTTTTCCCGGAAGAGCTGTTCCACACTTTTGGAGGTGCTCTGCATCATAAGTACAAACCTAAATGATTCTTGGCTTCGACGGGCTTACTTCCTTCTCCATATAAACGCACCAACCGATCAGCTGTCCATCGTATTCCGCGTACTGGAGCGTGAGTGGCGTCGTTGCCTTCTCTTTGTGCAGAAGAACCAATAGCTGCTGATCACCACGCTCTATGATCTGCATGTCGCTCAGGAAGTCGAGTGTGCGCAGACCTGTGAGTTTCAATGCAGCTTCCTTGGCCACCCATACATGCAGGTCACTGTACGAAGAGGAGAAGGATTCCTCGTCCGGGCGTACGAATCGCTTTCGGATGCGGGCAACATCCCTGCCCATGGTCTCGATGTCTATTCCACATGGATGCTCTGCAGAAGAAATCGCTGCTCCATGGGAAGCGGTATGGCCCATGGAAATGAACGCATCCGGGTGGATCGGCTTTCCTTCAGGCATGGTCGTTACTTCCTCAAGCGAAATATCCATTTCGATGAGTGCCGCCCTTGCAGACAGGAATTGCATCTTCCTGCTCGGATGGAGCAGTTTTTCAAACTTCGAACTGTCGGATGGGGAAAGCTTGCTCACGCGCTTCAGAAGATCCTTTTCAGACATTTCGCTGTGCCGATGAATGCAGATGGTCAGTGAGTTGGAGCGGAGTTTCATAAATGTTCGTTCAAAATGAACGATAGGGAGCAGATGATGTTAAATTTGCCGAGCTAAAAAAAGAAAAATGGCCACAGTAGAAACCTACGTACCGTATAAAGTTAAAGACATTTCCCTGGCAGAATGGGGCAGGAGAGAGATCGAACTCGCTGAGGCAGAGATGCCTGGACTGATGGCGCTGCGGGATGAATTTGGCAGTGACAAACCGTTGAAGGGCGCTCGGATCGCGGGTTGCCTGCACATGACCATTCAGACGGCGGTTCTTATCGAGACACTGGTGGAGTTGGGTGCAGACGTCACCTGGTCTTCCTGCAACATTTTCTCGACCCAGGACCATGCGGCTTCTGCGATCGCAGCTGCGGGTATTCCTGTTTATGCCTGGAAAGGAATGAACGAGGAGGAATTCGATTGGTGCATTGAGCAGACCTTGTTCTTTGGAGAGGAGCGTGCGCCATTGAACATGATCCTTGACGACGGAGGCGATCTGACCAATATGGTATTGGATCGCTACCCTGAATTGGCGGCTGGGATCAAGGGTCTGAGTGAGGAAACCACGACCGGTGTGCACAGGCTCTATGAGCGGATGCGCAACGGAACTTTGCCGATGCCGGCCATCAACGTCAATGACTCGGTGACCAAATCCAAATTTGACAACAAATATGGTTGTAAGGAATCTGCGGTGGATGCCATCCGTCGTGCTACCGATGTCATGGTGGCTGGGAAGGTGGCCGTTGTTTGTGGCTATGGTGATGTGGGCAAGGGAACTGCTGCATCTCTCCAAGGAGCTGGGGCACGGGTCATCGTCACGGAGATCGATCCGATCTGCGCCTTGCAGGCAGCCATGGACGGTTTTGCCGTCAAGAAGCTGGACACCGTTGTAGGTGAAGTGGACATCGTGGTCACGGCCACGGGCAACAAGGACATCGTCACCGGCAACCACTTCCAGCAGATGAAGGACAAGACCATCGTTTGTAACATCGGACACTTCGACAACGAGATCGATGTGGCCTGGCTCAATCAAAACGCGGGCGACAGCCGTGTGGAGATCAAGCCTCAGGTGGATAAGTACACGGTCAATGGAAAGGACATCATCCTGTTGGCGGAAGGACGGTTGGTCAATCTCGGTTGCGCAACCGGACACCCAAGTTTTGTCATGAGCAACAGCTTCACCAACCAGACCATGGCTCAGATGGAGATCTGGGAGCACTCAGACAAGTATGAGAACAAGGTTTATACCTTGCCCAAGCACCTCGATGAAAAGGTGGCTCAACTGCACCTGGCCAAGATCGGAGTGGAGCTCGAAGAATTGAGCAAAGATCAGGCGGACTACATCGGTGTTTCCGTGGAAGGACCCTTCAAGACCGAGCACTACCGTTATTGAGAAGTTCGATCCAACAAGAACCAAACAAGGCCGCTTCTGCGGCCTTTTTTTTGTCCCTTCAATTGGTGATCAAAACGACCCCATTGACGAATTGAGTGGAGTACCGCTTCAAAATTCCGCTGGATTCACTCAAAGGGAAGCCATTCAATAAATACCACTTTGCACTGTCGCAAGGGCAGGCTATGTAGAAATTGTCACTTTCAACGACCACTTTTCCACAGCTCACATCGTAGTGCGAAGGACAAGCGCGATCGTAGGCAAGGAAATCGTCGGAGGTGCCCGCGAAGGATTGTCTATAAACGATCAGACCGCGGTATCCGCCTGGGTGATAGACCCATCCGCCAACGCCGGTCAACGGAAAATTACTGGGTTCGGCAATGACCAATGACTCACTGACAGCCACGTTGGGAATGCTCGTATCCTGGTTGTCGGAGCAGGCAACGGAAATCAGGCAGACCCAACTCAAACAAAGAAGGGATCGTGATAAAAGAAAAGGGATGTTCGTGTGTCTGTTTGCTTCCATTGGGGAACAAATCTCGACGAAAATCTGCTCTCTGAACCGATGCGCTCTGCAGAGTCATTTGCTTGTGGAAACAAGGCCGTCACACACCTCAACTTGACTATATTAGCCCTTTGTTAAAATTTTGATAAACCTAAACCCCTCTCCATGATCAAAAGGCTACTCACCGCCCTTCTTGCTCTGGCATTTGTCGGTCTGCATGCTCAGACCCGACCGGGTTCATTGAAAGGTAAGGTCTCCGACCGTGCCAACGGGGAGACGATCCCCTTCGCCATCGTGCTCGTGAAACAAGGCGAAACGGTCATTGCCAGCGGCCAAACGGATTTCGACGGAGCGTACAACATCAATCCGCTCAATCCTGGGAAGTATGATGTATTCTTCAAATTCGCGGGTTTTGCGGATGCGGAATTCAAGAAGGTGATCATCGAACCGGATCGTCCGCGCGTTTTGAATGTGCAAATGCAGGAGGCAACGGAGATGCTGCAGGAAGTAGTCATCGAATACGAGGCCCCTCTGATCGACGGAACGAAGACAGCCACGACCGTATCGGGTGAGGATATGGTCAATATGGCCACGCGAAGCATTGCCGGCGTTGCAGCACAAACCACTGGTGTCACGCAGAATGCGGATGGTTCGCTGAACATCCGTGGTGGCCGATCCAACACGACGGTTTACTTCATCGACGGTGTGAAAGTGCGCGGCACGAGTGCATTGCCTCAGGCCGCGATCGCCTCGACCACTGTGATCACTGGCGGACAGCCCGCTCAGTATGGTGATGCAACTGGGGGGATCATCTCGGTCACGACCAAAGGACCGCCCGCAGAATCCTTTGGCTCGGTGGAATATCTTTCTTCCGCTCCCTTTGCGCTGGGGATAGACAACTACAACTATCAGCTTTTGGGGCTCACCCTTGGCGGGCCGATCTGGTCTCGTGAGAAAACATCAGCCAATGGCAGCAAGAGCAAGCAAACCATTGCGGGCTACCTTTTGGCAGGTGAATTCCAAAGTCAGGACGACGGTCGGCCATTTGCAGTAGATGTTTGGAAGGTCCGCGACGATGTGCTGGCGGATATCAAGGCGAACCCTGTGCGCCCAGCCATCGCTGGCATCGGCGTGTTGAATCGCACAGAATTCCTCACCAAGGATGATTTCGAGACACAGGATTATCGAGAAAATGCACGGAACTGGGCTGTTCGATTGACAGGTAATCTGAATTTCCGGACGGGCGACAAGACCAATCTGTCGATCGGCGGTCGATTCAACAGAAGTTCAGGAACCAATGTCAATTTTGCTCAGTCCCTTTTCAATTACGAGAACTACGGAGAGTATAAGAATCAGGACTGGAGCACATTTGTTCGTTTTCAGCAGCGCTTTTCAGACAATGCATTGGGCGAAGAGGAATCCAAGACCCAGCTGATCACCAATGCGTTCTACAGCATTCAAATGGACTACACGCGCAACAACCGCCTGAATCAGGACGGTCGTTTCGGTGACAATTTCTTTGCCTACGGCCACGTAGGTCGATTTACCACTTATCAGCGGCCCTTCTATGGCTATGGTCAGGATACTGCGTCAGGCCTGGTGGGCTGGTTGCAGCTTTTGGATCAGGACACGGCCGTGTACTTCGAGCCTTCGGCCTACAATCCGGTCTTGGCCAACTATACCAGTGCCTATTATGGCTTCTTGAACGATGGAACCATTTTGGGTTCATCGAGAAGCCGGGACGACCTCTTGCTCGGCAATGCCCTGTGGAATGGCTTTGGACCTTCGACTGCCTACGGGCTTTGGGGCAACGTTGGTGCAGTGCAGGCCGGATACAGCCAGTCACAGGCCTCGCAGTTCAGGGTCACCGCTTCATCTTCTTTTAATATCAAGGACCACGAGATCACCTTTGGGATGTGGTCTCAGATGTACCTGATGCAGAACGACCACATTCAGGAACTGGACCTCGGCAATCCGATGCCCGTATTGGATGCATTTGGCGTTTTCCAGGACACCATAAATTATCCAAGGCTGATCAATCTGGAAACACAGTACACCTTCGATCGGAATGTGCGAAAGGCATTGGGGCTCAATCCCGATGGAATGGATATTTTGGATATCGACAGCTATGACCCAGAACTGTTCTCTCTCGATATGTGGAGTGCAGACGAACTCATCAACCTGAATGGTTCGAACTATGTGGGCTATTACGGATACGATTACAAGGGCAATATCCTGAGCAACAAGCCCTCTCTCAGCGACTTCTTTACCCAAAGAGATGCCAACGGAGACTTCACCCGGAACATTGCCCCATTTGAGCCGATCTACATTGCGGGCTACATCCAGGACCAGTTCACATTTGACGATCTCTTTCTGCGTGTGGGGGTACGGGTGGACCGCTATGATGCAAACCAGCCGGTCTTGAAAGATCCCTATGTGCTCTATCCCACGCGTACAGTGGGTGACTTGGGAGGCACGGTGATCGGTGGAAAGATCGCTTCAGGAGACATCAGGGTGCCCAATGTGATCGGTGATGATTTCGTTGTTTACGTGAACGATCTGAGCAATCCGACCGACATCGTGGGCTATAGAAACGGTTCTGTATGGTATGAGGCCAATGGCTCGGTGAGCGTGAACCCCAAGAACATTGCAGACGCCTCCACCGCAGGAGGAATACAACCGTACCTGTTCGAGCCAGACGATCAATCCCTTTCCGCAGAGAGTTTTGTGGATTACGAGCCGCAAGTCAATGTGATGCCGAGGATCTCGTTCAACTTCCCCATTTCGGATGAAGCACTGTTCCTGGCTCATTATGATGTCTTGGTACAGCGTCCGGATGCCGGCCTTGCCCGTTTGGACCTTTTGGAGTACATGCGTTTGCAGATCCAGGACAATGGCGGGGAATTCAACAACCCCAATCTGCTTCCCCAGAAGACCACCAACTACGAGCTGGGCTTCCAGCAGAAACTCACGGACCGTTCAAGTTTGACCATTTCAGCGGCCTATCGCGAGATGCGGGATATGATGCAAACTGTTTCCCTGAACGAAGCCTATCCGATCACCTATGTGACTTACGGCAATGTGGATTTCGGAACGGTGAAGTCGTTGGAAATGCGCTACGATCTGAGGCGTACAGGTAATGTGAAGCTCACAGCAGCATATACTCTGCAATTCGCACAAGGATCGGGTTCCGGGCCAAACTCAGGGGCGAACATTGCGCGCTCGGGCCAACCGAACCTGCGATACATTCTCCCATTGAGCTACGATGTCCGCCACACGGTCACATTGAACTTTGATTACCGCTACGGTTCCGGAAAGTCTTACGATGGCCCGCTGCTCGGCGAGTTTAGACTATTCGAAGGAATGGGGCTGAACCTCTTGATCAATGGATCTTCTGGCCGACCCTACTCGCGTAGAGTTCAGGCCTATTCGCTTACAGCAGGCTCGAGTTCGGTACAGTTGGACGGTCAGGTCAACGGTTCGCGCCGTCCCTGGCAGGTGGATATGCAGATGCGGATCGATCGGCAGATACCGATCAACAAGAACCTCGGTTTGAATGTCTACGTACAGATCCTGAATGTGCTCGACAGGAGGAACGTCTTCAGCGTATATCCCTACACAGGCAGTGCAGAGGATGATGGTTATCTGACCTCTGCTCAGGCACAGAATGTCATTCAATCCCAGGTGAATACACAGTCGTTCATCGACCTGTACAACATCCGCATGGTCAATCCTTTCAATTTCAGTTTACCCAGACGGATACGCCTTGGAATGCTGCTGAACTTCTGATCAATTGAAAAACCAAATACCCACAATGAAGAATGTATTTACATACGGTCTGATCCTCTTCGCCTTCGCTGCCTCCCTGGAGGCGAAGGAGCCGCCCTACAAAGGGAAAAGCGGCAAGAATGATCCGACGCTCAAGGTGATGGAAGAATTGTGTACACCTGCTACTGCTCAGAGTGATCTGAGCATCAACAATGTCCGTGCGACCATTTTGGCCGGTGGCGATATGTGGTGGGATCTCAACCAGGCACGCTATGAGGTGCCCAAGGGCGGAGGACGCCACTCCATGTTTGCAGGTGCCCTTTGGCTCGGAGGTGTCGACGAAGGGAACCAGCTGAAGCTGGCGGCAATGACCTACCGAAGCCGAGGTAACGACTATTGGACAGGGCCACTGACCAGTGATGGGTCGGCTTCTGTCGATAAGTCGGTCTGCGACAAGTACGACAGACACTGGTTCATGTATCGTGAGGAAGTAGAAGTCCACAGGGCATGGCTAGAATGTAAAGACGATCCGAGCTGTGATGAATCCAAGAATTTCCCTGGATACAGTATCCCATTGCGTATT
>RFXV01000077.1 GCA_009921445.1 Flavobacteriia bacterium | reverse complement strand
GACCAAAAGAGGTCAAATGCCACCGTGCCCTGATCGGTCTTGTCGAGCAGGGTGTAGCTGCGGACATATCCCGCACGCAGCGCATACAGACTGTTCAGTTTCCAATAGACGAATCCCCGTGCACTGTTGTCGAAGGGATTGTAAATATTGACTTCTTTCTCATGCCGAATATTGACCATATCGAGTTCCCATCCCTGCCGATTGTATCCATCCAGATAATATTGTCTGCGGAAATTGACACCATACCCCCGCGTGTGCAGCATCACACCAATGCAGTAGTCGTTGGTGTAGACCGTGCGCTTGAAATCGACTTCTGTATCGAGCTGAGCAAAAAGGGAAGTGGGCAGCAGACACAAAGCCAAAACGACCAGTCTACAGAGATGTGCGCCGGAAAAAAAGAATGGCTGCTGCATCAAGGGAGAAAACGCATCAAGGGTTCTCAAGCATCCTGTGCGCACTCTCCAGCTTCGACTGCAGAGTAGGCAGGACATTTTTCAGCCGATCCGCAAGAAACCATGCCCAACAAAAGCAGCGCACTGAAGATCGACAGGAGAAAATATTTTTTCATTTTAGTCCTTATAGAGATGGTCAAAGTTAATGAAAAGCCCAAGGGGCTGTTCAAGACCAACGAACCGAATGTTCAATCTATTGGCCCATGGCGGAATTAATGATGGAAACAGGCTGGAAGATCCGGCTGGAAAAGCTCTTTCAGAAGAAGCCGATGGCCGACATCAGGGCTGCACTTCTCGAAGAAAAAAAGAAGTACCCGGTCTATCCACCCGGACCCAAAATATTTGCGGCTTTCGACCACACACCCTGGGATTCTGTACGGGTCGTCATTCTTGGGCAAGATCCCTACCACGGTCTTGGCCAGGCCAATGGGCTGTGCTTCAGCGTAGAACCCGATCTGCAACCGCTCCCACCCTCCTTGAAGAACATCTACAAGGAACTCGAGGCCGATCTTGGGATAACGCCCTGTCCGCATGGTGACCTCCGTGGCTGGGCACGACAAGGTGTGCTGCTGCTGAACAATGTGCTCACGGTTCGGGGCGGAAGTCCGCAGAGCCACCAGCATCTCGGCTGGTCCGTACTGACCGATGAAGCCGTCCGCCTGCTCTCTGAAGAAAAAGAGCATCTGGTGTTCATGCTATGGGGAAGTTCTGCACGGGCCAAGGCCAAGGATGTGGATCGCACGAAACACCTGATCCTCGAGTCGAGCCACCCCTCGCCTCTCTCGAACTACCGTGGATTCTCCGGCTGTCGCCACTTTTCAAAAACCAATGAGTACCTCACTTCACATGGGATCGAAGCCATTGATTGGGATCCTTGCGCTGCTGCTTTCGATTGACGGTCTGACGGCTCAGACCTTCGAGATCCAATTGGATCGGACAGAAGAAGGATGCAGCGAATGGACCGGGATCTTCAAGGATGCCGACACCTGGAAAGTACAGGCGCGTGGTCTTCGCGACTGCCTGCTTCAAAATGGCTATTGGGAATTCTATGTGGACAGCCTGATCAAGGACAGCAGCCGCGTACTGGCATTCAACTTGGGCGAGAAATGGAAAATAGATCGGGTACAGACTGAAAACGGCAGCGAACCCACACGAACGATGACGGAAGAACTATATGCATGGGCCAACGCGGGTCATCCCTTCGTGCACATCGCCTCAGATTCGCTGTGGATGGAAGGGCGAACCGTGTTCAAACGGGAACAGTTGGAAGCCGGGCCTCTTTTACTCGTGGACAGCCTGCTCATGGACCCGGATCTTCGGATACCACAGGGTTTCCTTCGCCACCATTTTGGACTGAAAAAAGGCGATCTGTTTCGACAATCCACTGTGGACGATCTCGAACCACGCGGGAACCAATTGGAATTCATGGAGTTCAGCCGAAAGCCGGCGCTTCTGTTCACAGAGCAGGGCGCTTGGATCTTTCTCTACCCAAAGCGCAGAAGGGCCAACCGATTCGATCTGCTCATCGGGTACAACAACGAACAAGGGGACGAGGGTGCATTTTCCGGACAGGCTGATATCCGCCTTGTGAACAGTTTCAATGCTGGAGAATGGATCGGACTCAAGTGGATGGCCCCTCCCGACGGCGCCCAGCAACTCAGCATGGAACTCGGGCTTCCCTATTTGGCTCGTTCGCGCTTTTGGCTTGAATCCACTATGGAACTTTACAGGAGGGACAGCAGCTTCTTCAATGTGGACGCCGCCGTGAAGTTGCGCTACGCCTACCGGGCCCACTCAGGCATTTCGGTCGTATACCGCGGTCAGCGTTCCCGTGTGGGCGCATCGGAAGATCTATCGGTTGAGCGCTCGGATGTTCAGAAAGATCTCTTGGGACTGATGCTTGAGAACGATCGGCGAAACGATCTTTTTTCTCCATCAAAAGGAAGCCTGCTTCGTATGGAAGGAAGCACAGGCAGGCGCTCTGCAGCGAATACAGAGAACACTCAATACCAGATCGCCATGGAATGGGAAAGTTATATCGAAATGGCTGCGAACCACATCTTCCGCCCTCGGATCCAACTCGCGGGAATGAGCGAAGATGGAGGACTCTATCAAAATGAGCTCTTCCGCCTAGGTGGACGATCCTCCCTCCGTGGTTTTCAGGAGCAATCCCTTTTTGCTGCCCGCTATGCCATAGGAACGATCGAATACAGGTACCGTGCAGGTGCCGACAGCTATTTTCAAGCTTACTGGGACGGGGCTGTAACGCGCGACGGCCAGAGATCCGACCGCAACTGGATGGCCATTGGGGCCGGGGTCACGCTAGAACTCAGCAACGCCTTTGTACAAGTGGATCTGGCCATGCCCTATTCGGGCACTTCCTTTGATGCCCGAAGCATCATTCTTCACTTGGGCTACACGGGACGTTTTTGAATAAATTGCAACTGCCGTGCATCGCCCATTTCCATTCCGTACAAGTTCCTCCGCAGGATGGTCCCTCACGTTCGCCCTGATCGCTTTTTTGTTGGGCTGCACCTCCTCCGGAAAACTGGAGAATGAGGGGAATTTGGCAGCACTCTACCAACCCGACGGCAGCGCTCTGGACCCAAGGATCCAGTTGCGGCACGTATCCGACAGCAGCTTGCGTATCGACCTGGAGATCGACAGGGAGCAACTCTTATATATGAAAGGAAGCACGGATGAGAAATTCAAATCCCATCTGGATCTGACCTATCGTCTTTTGGGACCTCAGCGTGCCATCCTCGACAGCGGGCGGGCCGTATTGCGGGACCAAAAGGATGCTGAAGAATCGGGAATACTTCGGGCATCGATCATGCTGAAGGGATCCAGCGGACTCCAAAAAGCCCTATTGGAGATCAGATATGATGACCTGAACCGAAAAAGTGGATCGAGCTACGTACGGACCGTCACATTCTCTGATCCTTTTAGCCGATCATTCTTCGAGAAACGGAACCTGGATGGGCGCTGCTCCTCAAGTAGCTGGTTGAAGGATCAGGCTCCATTCACTGTGCACTATCTGCCAAAAGACACGATGCTTTTCGTTCGGGCATACACCAGAGATTTCCCCATTGCCATTCCGCCCTATGCGCGGATGAAGGACGAATCCTTCGATTTCACTCCGGACAGTCTGTTCACTGTGCGCAGTGGAGACACGCTCACGCTCTTACAGGAAGGCATCTACCATTTCCAAGTGGATACTTCCCAAAACGACGGGTTCACCCTTTTCCGCTACCCATCAGGCTTTCCAAATGTCGTTTCCCATTCGGCCATGGCGCATCCGCTTCGCTACATCAGCACCCAGAAGGAATACGAAGAACTCGCTCGGCACGAAAAAGCAGCGGATTTTCAGAAGGCCGTGGACAGCTTTTGGCTTAAAGCAGCAGGAAGCATCGAGAGAGGGCAGGAATTGGTGGCCGGCTATTACGGGCGTGTGCAACTGGCCAATGAGCGGTTCAGTTCCTACGTCGAGGGATGGAAGACCGACCGGGGCATCATCTACACCATCTACGGACCGCCGAGTGAAGTCTACCGGAACGACAAGGGCGAGACCTGGGTGTACGGAAGTTCAAGCAGTATGCTCTCCTATACGTTCAACTTCATTCACGTCAGCAATCCATTCACTGACAACGATTATGCGCTGAACCGTCTTTCTGAATACCGCTATGGCTGGGGAAAAGCTGTGAGCGGATGGCGAAACGGGAAAGTGTACGGGATCAAGGACATCCAAAGGGAACAAAACGCACGCGATGCACAACTCCGAAGGCAACGAGTTGCCCCTACTGTTTGGTATTAGGCCATTGATGGAAGCCATTGAGGCGGGGAAGAACTTCGACAAGATCTTTCTCAAGAAGGGAGAACGCAGTGATTCCTTCAGGGAACTCATGCAAATGATCAAAGAGCACGATCTGTTCTTTCAAACCGTCCCGGAAGAGAAACTCAATCGGTTGACCCGAAAGAATCACCAGGGAGTCGTGGCCTTTCTGACCCATGTGGAGTACCAGCGGATCGAACAGGTACTTCCGGCGATCTACGAAAGTGGAGAGGAGCCGCTCATCGTATTGCTCGACCGCATCACAGATGTCCGCAATTTTGGTGCGATCGCCCGAAGCGCAGAATGCATGGGTGCCCATGCGCTGGTGGTTCCCATGCGCGGTATGGCTCCTGCAAGCGGAGACGCGATCAAGGCTTCCGCTGGCGCCCTGATGCGCATTCCGGTATGCAGAGAGAGTCACCTGAAGGAAAGCATTCAACTCATGAAGGACTCCGGTCTGAAGATCGTCTCCTGCACAGAGAAAGGCGAGGATTCGCTTTTCGAAACCGACCTGAGTGGCCCGGTCTGTCTGATCATGGGATCGGAAGAAGATGGTGTTTCGGGTGAATACCTGAAACGCTCCGACCACAGGTGTTTCATTCCCATGGCCGGACACACTTCTTCCCTGAACGTCTCCGTCGCCTCTGGAATATTCTTAGCGGAGGTCTGCCGAAATCGTTAAATTACCATCTCAGTTAACTTTGAATCAGTAACTTGATGACCTATTTTTTTTTTACAAAAACTCTTTTATCCTCCTGCCATGAGAAAACTCCTTACGCTCTTGTTCGCTGGCTCTTTTGTCTTGCTTCAGGCACAACAGAAGCAACTGCACTTCAGATCCACCACCTGGACCGTTGAACAGCAAGCCAATCTGAGCCTACCCTCGAGCAGCATGGATCCTGCAGACGGTCATTACTATGGCCTCATCGTCTTTGCAGAAATACCGGATGGCGTCAGGCAGAGGGAATATGACGCACAAGGAGTGGAGTTGTCAGGATACCTTCCCAACAACGCATTCTATGCGCGTATTTCCGACCAGGGTATGAGCTACCTCCAGATGCAAAATGACGTTTGGGCCCTGCTTCCCGTGCCCAGTGCGGTCAAATCGTCGTACCGCATCCAAAATACTTCCTGGCATGAGGAATGTCTGCTTCCCGATGGACGGATCCGGGCACATGTGCATCTCTACGGAGGCGCCGATATGACCCAACTGCTTCAGCAGCATCAGGAGATCGAACTGCTCTCCAATGAATCAGGTGCTGACGCATACGCCGTTGGGGTCCATCCGAGTGACATCAACGCTCTGCTGGCCCATCCGTCCGTATTGTTCCTGGAAGAATTCGATCAAAAGGGAACGCCGGAGAACTTCAAAAGCCGCGCAATGAGCCGCCTGAACAAGGTGCAATCCACCACAGGACTGAACTATGACGGGAGCGGATCGGTCGTCGGTCACGGAGACGATGGCGATATCGGCCCCCACATCGACTACACAGGGAGGATCGTGTACAACCGCTCGGGAACAAGCTCGGGAAATCATGGAGACCATGTGGCCGGAACCATCCTCGGCGGAGGCATCTACGATCCGGATGGAATGGGACTGGCGCCCGGTGCTGATCTGGTCTATTCATCCTATCCAGCCAATTTTACCTCGGTGGATCAGGATTATGTGAACTACAATGTCCGGATCACCACTTCCTCTTATTCGAATGGATGCAACGCAGGTTATACGAGCACCACTCAGCAGGTGGACAACGATATTCTGCAGAACCCAAAGCTCATGCACGTCTTTTCAGCCGGCAACTCGGCTTCGTCGGATTGCGGCTATGGTGCAGGCAGTGGATGGGGCAACATCACTGGCGGACACAAAGCGGGAAAGAATGTGATCGCTTCCGCGAGCATGACCTCCTCCGATGTGATCTCCAGCTTTTCAAGTCGGGGGCCCGCTTCCGATGGCCGGATCAAGCCCGATGTGGCTGCCTTGGGATCCAATGTGTATTCCTCGGTCGCAGGCAATGGCTACGCAAATTATTCAGGCACCTCCATGGCCTGCCCGGGCGTATCTGGTGGAATGGCGGTGCTGCTTCAGGCCTACAAGGATGTGCACGGACAAGAACCCGACGGCGGGCTGCTCAAGGCCATCATACAGAACACCGCAGACGACATTGGAAACGCAGGTCCTGACTTCATTTACGGCTACGGCCGGATGAACATCGAACGGGGTGTGGAACTCATTTCGAACAGCCAGTTCCTCACTGGCAGCATTGCACAGGGAGGCTCTTCTGCACACTCGATCCCCGTTCCCGCCAATGTGTCGAAGCTCAAGGTCATGGTCTACTGGACCGATCCGGCAGCCAGCCCATCCTCTGGTCGCGCCCTGGTCAACAACATCGACTGCTACGTGGAGCGCTCCGGACAAACTTGGAACCCATGGGTTCTCGATCCAACGCCGAACGCCACAGCACTCTCCAGCCCTGCGGTCCGCGCGGTGGATAGTTTGAACAATATGGAGCAGGTGACCATCGACAATCCCACCCAAGGCGACCATATCGTCCGGGTGAGTGGCACTGCGATCCCTCAGGGACCACAGACCTACTATGTGGTCTACAGCTACGAAATGAATGGGATATCCGTGGACTTCCCTTCTTCAGGCGTGGCCATCGAGCCCGGTCAGAGTACAACGATCCGATGGAATGCATCTCCTTCTTCCTCAGGATTTTCCCTGGAATACAGCCTGAATGGAGGAGGTTCATGGTCTTCCATAGGAACGGCAGGATCTTCAGCGCGGCAACTCAACTGGACGCCGCCATCTTCCGCGGCAACGGGCAATGCTCGGATCCGTATCAGCAGAGGGGGAACGACGGCTGTGGGTTCTGACTTCACCCTGATCGGTCAGCCCGACAACATTCAATTCCTTTGGACCTGCCCGGATTCCACTTACTTGAGCTGGAACAGCGTTTCCGGTGCTGTTGGCTACCAAGTCAATATGTTGGGATCGAGAAATATGGACTCCCTTTCATCCTCTGCCACCAACAACGCAGTGGTCAATGGCGTACCCTCGGCGCAGTCGGTCTGGTTCAGCGTTCAGGCGATAACGCCTCAGGGAACCCTGGGCAAACGCTCCATAGCCAAAGAACGTCCCGCCGGACTCGTGAGTTGCCCGGCCACCTGTATACTGAGTGGCACCGTGGTCCTGAACTCGGCTTCCACCACCAGTCTGGACCTGGACTTATCCAATCCTCTGACCTCCGCCCAAAGCTATCAGATCGAATATGGTCCTGCCGGGTTTGCTCGCGGCAGCGGAACGACCCTCACTTCCACCACCTCCAATTTTGTGATCAGCGGACTCACCGCTTCCACCATTTACGACGTATATGTCGAAGCCCTATGTACGAACGGACAGTACACAAATGCGGCATCCGGCACTTTCTCGACTGCTTGCGCCACCTTCAACCTGCCCTACAGCAGCGACATGAGTTTGGCGGCCTTCAGTTGCTGGGTGGCTTCTGACCCCAATTATGTGTACATCAATGCCAACTGCCCGAGTGCAGGCAACTCCGAACTGACCCTTTGGGGTCAAGCTGGCCTCTATGCAGAATCTGCAGATATCATGACAGGCGGCGCAGGCACGATCACTGTGAGCTACGATTACTACGACCCACAGGTCAGCCCATGCGGAGAGAATGCTGATGCAGGAGAACAGGTGGCCATAGGCTGGGTCGAACCCAACGGCACCTTCAACCAAATGGCTGTTTACGATGGTGGTTCGGCGCCTACATCACAGACCTCTGATCAATTCGTGATCACACTGAGCGGGCAGAGCAGCATCCGCATCAGGATGCAGGTGCTCTCCGGAACAAGCAGTCAATACGACAACTGGGCGTTCGATAATCTGCTGGTCACAGGAGGTGGCAGTGTTTGCGCCCCACCAACTGCTTTGACCGCTGCAAACATCGGGAGCAACTCAGCAGACCTGAGCTGGTCCGCTGGAAATACAGGATCCACAGCCTGGGTCATCGAGTACGGTCTGGCCGGATTCAGCCTGGGCTCGGGAAGCTCTATCAGCCACGGCTCCACCTCGTATTCTCTGAGCGGACTGAACCCGAATACCGCCTATGAATATGTCGTCACGGAGACCTGTTCCGACGGAACACAAAGCGTAAGCAGCATGCGCTATGCCTTCTCTACAACGCCAGTGGCGTGTACGCCTTTTACTGCACCCTACAGCGAAGATTTCGA
>RFXV01000076.1 GCA_009921445.1 Flavobacteriia bacterium | reverse complement strand
ATCCGGTAATTGTTCATGGCGACCGTATCCGAAAAACACATCCGGAGAGAAACATCCACTTCTTTAAGCGCCCTTGGGTCTTTAGTTTCTGCGCGTTCGGCAAGTGAAAATCCAGAGACCCCGGAAATAGCAGAGAGCGAAGCGAGCTGTTCCAACACCCTCACGCGGTCAGCAGCTGAAAGTGAATCGATGAGAACCAGATGCACATCGTGGTAGATGCTGCAGACTTCGGTTGCGGCAAGACTTTCTGCCTCTGGTTCCCCACATGAATATGCGGCGGAGACCAACCCTAAGAATAACAGCCATCGATTCATGGAATCAAAGATGCTCAAACCCGTGAAATCAATAAAAGCATGTGATCATCCACATTGCGTTGGCTTTTTTTTCATCTTTAGCCTGAAGGGTTCGGAAGTTCAAGGGGCTTCCGATACGCGGATGACCCATTTCAACAAATGGAGAAACAAAAAAACCAAACAGCAGAAGGTCAAATGGACCACACAGCTCAAAAGCGGCTCAAGTATGACAAGGCATATCTGAGAATGGCCGCAGAGTGGGCACAACTCAGCCATTGCACCCGGAAAAAGGTAGGCGCCCTGATCGTCAAGGACCGGATGATCATTTCGGATGGATTCAATGGCTGCCCTACTGGTTTTGACAACGCATGCGAGGATGAGTATGACCAAACCAAATGGTATGTGTTGCACGCCGAGGCCAACGCCATATTGAAGGTGGCCGGATCCGCACAGAGTTGCAGAGGAGCAACGCTTTATTTGACCCTTTCTCCCTGCAAAGACTGTAGTAAGCTGATCCATCAGGCAGGAATAAAGAGATTGGTATACACGAACTCTTACAAGGATCGAACAGGCCTGGAGTTTTTGGAAAAAGCAGGCGTGTTGATCGAACAAATAAGCACCACAAGAACATGAACAGCAGCACGACATTTTGGAAAACAGCCCTTTTCGCCCTTCTCGCTTCAAGTGCATTTGGGCAAGGCATTGAATTCAGGGACCTGAAGCTCAAAGAAGCCCTTCAGGCCGCAGAAGATGAGGGTAAATTGGTTTTTGTTGATGCCTACACCGATTGGTGTGGTCCATGCAAATGGATGGCTGCGAATATGTTTCCGAATGAGAAGATCGGGCAGTTCTACAACAAGCATTTTGTGTGCATACAGATGGATATGGAAAAAGGAGAAGGTCTGGCTTTTGCGAAGAATCACAGCGTTCGCGCCTATCCAACCCTGCTCTTTCTGAATCGAGAGGAAGAAGAACTCATGCGTGCTCAGGGGGCAAGCCCGGAGGTGGAGGATTATTTGGACAACGCGAGAAGGGCAATGGACCCAAAAAGAAACATGCTTTACCTCCAGGCCGAGATGCCGTCAAGAAAGGAAGACCTGCGATTCATGGAACAATACCTTGAGACTTTTGCAATGGCCGGAACACTGAAAGAAGAAGTTGTTCGGGAATTTTTTCTACAGTTCGATGCTGAGGAGTGGATGGGTGATGCGCTTTGGCCCTTGATCGAGCGTCATGTGTCGAATGTGGAGAGCCCGGTTTTCAGAGAGCTGGCCGGTCGAAAAGCACGGGTTTTGACAGAACGAGGGGAGGCGGCCAAGAGCTATTTCACCCGGTGCATTACGGACCACTTGAGAATGAAGAGATACAGGGCAAGAACAGAAGAGGAAAAAGAGAAGTTTGCTCAAGAATTGGCTCGCTGGCAACAGCAATGGCCAGAGGATCCCTCCATCACCCCTCGTATGCTCCTGCTCGATGCTCGTCTGAACAAGGACAAGGAGCAATGGAGGAAAATAGCCATGGAGAATGCCCAAAAACACTTTTGGAACGATGCGGACATGCTCAATGAGCTGGCTTGGGAATTCTATGAAAGCACAAAGGACAAGAATGAATTAAGTGCGGCATTGATCTGGGCAGAAAGAGCTGTTGTACTGGCTCCTGAACACCATATACTGGACACATATGCGCACCTTCTTTGGGTAAATGGGTTATCTGAAGAGGCGATAGAAGTCGAAGGTCAAGCTGTCGAAAAAGCAGAAGAGGAGGGGGCGGATGCATCCGCATACAAGGCTTTTATCGCTGAGATCAAACAGTAGAAAGCGTCTTAGGTCCTCATTGAATAAGCAAAAAGAAGAGTGTCAGCCCGGATGAAAAGAAGCATTTGGACACCATTGGCCATTGCCATCGTTATGGTGCTGGGCCTGTACATAGGTCACATTTCCCAAAGCCGCGCACGGCTCGGAACCTACAATCAGACGGCAGGTGAAGGGGCCAAGGTTCGGCAGTTGTTGCGTCTTATCCAGTCGGAATATGTCGAAACCATAGATACAGACAGCCTCATGGATCTGGCCATAGCAGACATGCTCCACCGTCTCGATCCGCACAGCACCTACATTCCCGCTCAACAAGTAAGCGCCAACGAAGAGGAAATGCAGGGCAGATTTGAAGGCATCGGCATCGAGTTTCAGCTGTACAAAGACACGGTGACCATCGTGCGCATCATTGAGGATGGCCCTGCACAGCGGGCTGGGCTCATGGCGGGTGACCGGATCTATGGGGTGGAGGACAGTTTGTTCTTTGGTCCGCAACTGAATACGGACAAGGTCGTGGGTCGGATCAAAGGTCCTGGGGGAAGTACGGTCAGCCTTCAGCTGAGAAGAGCAGAGGACGGTCGAACGGAGGAGCTCAGGGTGGTTCGGGGAAGCATTCCATTACCCAGTGTGGACGTTGCTTTTATGCTGAACGAAGGAACGGGATTCATCAAGCTGAGTCGCTTTGCCGAGACCAGCGCAGAAGAGTTCAGGCGTGCGCTCGTGGAGTTGAAGGATGCCGGCATGGAGAAACTCCTTCTCGATCTCAGAGACAATCCTGGCGGACTGATGGACGCGGCAAGGGAGATCAGTGATGAGTTTCTGTCTGACGGGCAGAAGATCGTGATGACCAAGGACAGAAAGAACGAAGAGCGCAGTTACTATGCGAGCAGTCAGGGAGTCTTTCAAAACGGTCCTATGGCTATCCTGATCAACGAAGGGTCGGCATCAGCAAGCGAGATCGTGGCTGGTGCGCTTCAAGACCACAGACGCGCGGTGATCGTGGGAAGAAGAAGTTTCGGAAAGGGATTGGTCCAGCAGGAAATGAATTTGAGCGATGGCTCCCGCGTTCGGCTGACGACCTACCGATACTTCACCCCAAATGGGAGAAGCATTCAAAAACCCTATACGGGCGATTACGAATCCTATCAGCAGGAGACATTTGAACGGGGTTGGACCGACGATACGCTGCGTTCTGCGGATGAGGCAAGGGAATTGGAAGAAGGAGGCATTGCTCCTGAGCGAACCGTTTCTTTGGAAGCCGTTTCGGCGGACTTTTGGGTATATCACAAATTCCCCCCAGGACTGATCGACGACTGGGCTTTTGAATACATCGATCTCCATAGAAAGAAGTTGAGTGAATGGAGAGAAGAAACCTTTATTTCAAGTTTTAATGCGGCTGAACTTATCCCCGATCTACTCACTTACGCGGAAGTGGATGCCAACCAATTGGACTGGGAACACGGTGCAGAGGAACGGCTCGCACAGAGAATGAAAGCACTTTTGGCCCGAAACCTATACGGTCTTTCCGCCTTTTACCCGATATACCTTCAGGACGATCCTTTTGTGGAGGCTGCGACCCAAGAATTGGCAAAATAAAAAAGCGACTCGCACTTTATGCAGAGTCGCTTTGATCAAATAGAGATCGGAGAATTACTGCATATCGGCAGCCTCAGACATTTCGTCTGCGACCTCCTCAACAGCGTCTTCAACAACTTCAGCCGCCTCTTCAGCGCCTTCCATTACTTCTTCTGCGGCCTCTTCGACAGCTTCTACCGCTTCCTCAGCAGCTTGTGTTGCCTCTTCCATCGTCTCTTCAACTGCTTCTTCCATGGTGGGTTCTGCAGCGTCAGACGTTTCGGCATTTCCACAAGCAACTGCGAAACCGAAAGCAGCCATCAGCAAAAACAAATTGATCTTTTTCATCGGGTTTATTTTGAAGGTGAACAACGGCGAAATTACGATTTAAAACTTTGATTTAGAAAGCCTTTCGTTGTACTTCTCCACAAGAAACAAGAGGTCGGTGTCAGCAAGTGCGGCTCCAAGTTGTGAAACAGGGATCCGCTGTTGTTCCATGGAGTCACGATCTCTAATGGTAACCGCATCATCCTCAAGGGTTTGATGGTCTACAGTGATGCAGTATGGCGTACCAATGGCATCCTGCCTCCGATACCTTCTGCCGATGGCGTCCTTGTCGTCGTATTGTATTTCAAAGCGAGATGAGAGCTCTTTCTGAATGCTGCGCGCTTTCTCGGGAAGCCCGTCTTTCTTGAGCAATGGAAGAATGGCCACCTGTATGGGTGCCATTGCTTTGGGCAGCCTGAGGACCGTCCTGCTCGAGCCGTCTTCGAGTTGTTCGTCCTGGAGGCAGGCGGACAATAAGCCGAGGAATAAGCGATCCAGACCAATCGAAGTTTCCACCACGTATGGAGTGTAGTGCTCATCGATCTCCGGGTCGAAATAGGTGATCTTCTTTCCACTGAATTCGCCATGACGCTTCAGGTCGAAATCAGTTCGCGAATGGATACCCTCCAATTCTTTGAAACCGAAAGGGAACTTGAATTCAATATCGGCCGCCGCATTGGCGTAGTGCGCCAGCTTATCGTGATCGTGGAACCGATAGTTCGTCTCATCCAATCCAAGGCTCAAATGCCAATTCAAGCGGGCTTCTTTCCAATGGGCATACCATTCCATTTCGGTACCGGGACGCACGAAATATTGCATTTCCATCTGCTCAAACTCACGCATGCGGAAAATGAACTGCCGCGCCACGATCTCATTGCGAAAGGCCTTACCCGTCTGTGCTATACCAAATGGGATGCGCATTCGCGCGGTCTTTTGCACGTTCAGGTAGTTGACGAAGATGCCTTGGGCCGTCTCCGGACGCAAATAGAGTTCAAGCCCTTCATCTGAAACAGAGCCGAGCCGCGTTCCGAACATAAGATTGAACTGCCGCACATCCGTCCAGTTGCCGCTTCCGCTGACCGGGCACTTGATACCCTGTTCGACGATGATATTGTAGAGTTCAGTCAGGTCGTTCTTTTCCGCTGCTGCGGCATATCGCTCGCGTAAACCCTCAGCAGCCTCATTGTACTTGAGCACACGGGGATTCGTTTCGCGGAAAAGAGCCTCGTCAAAGCCTTCGGCAAATTTCTTCGCCGCCTTGGCGACCTCCTTGTCTGCCTTGCCCAGCAACTTTTCGATCTGCTCTTCAATGAGCACATCCGCCCTGTACCTCTTCTTGGAGTCTTTGTTGTCGATCAGCGGGTCGTTGAAAGCGTCCACATGCCCGGAGGCTTTCCAGACTTCGGGGTGCATGAAAATGGCCGAATCGAGCCCCACCACCTCTTCATTGAGCTGGACCATGCACTTCCACCAATACGCGCGAAGCTTGTTCTTTAGAGACGTACCATAAGGACCGTAATCGTAAACGGCTCCTAAACCATCATATATATCACTGCTTCGGAAGACAAACCCGTATTCTTTGCAGTGTGCAACAACTTTTTTGAAATGGTCGTCCATAGGAAGTAGCGATCAAGGCGCAAATGTAGAATCTGTAACCAAGCGATCGGAAGCGATCAAAAGGTGTAATTCAGCCCTACGCCCATCGATTCCCGGAATTGTGTGCGGGGCCCCCGTCCATTGGCATCGGTGAAGACAATGTCATCATCGTAGATCAGATGCGCCACCAATTGGACGGTCACGTATTCATTGACCTTCAGGTTGAGCGTGTTTTCCCAGTTCACGTCAATGTTCTGCGGTGTGTTGAGATAATTGGAAAAGAGGTCGAGCTTGGATCGAAAGTCGATGTTCTTGGCCACGACGGTGGTGAAAAGGACATTCATGTAGCCCCCGATCTCAAAACGACTTCTCTTCCCAGGCGTAATGACGGTTCCGCTGGAATCGATCTCAGCGGCATCGACACCGAATGCGCCATTATCGGCCAGTCTCTCGTTGTTGACCAGCGTCCACTTGGCTGTGGAGGGCGAAAAAAACAGGCTCAACTTTTCACCTGCTTTATAGGTGAGCCCAACACCCATATTGGTGTAGGCAGGGGCCAGAAAGTCAGAAACAAAAATATCGGGAACAGAGGCTTCAAAGCCCTGCGCAAATTGCGTGCGAAAGGCAAGCATCAACGAAAGGCTCAGCCGATCGGAAAGGCGTCTGTCCAAACGACTGTTCAGGTCGATCAAGTCATCGGTCTTCACCGAACGGTCACCCAGCCACTGATGTCCATATCTCAGATCCAAACGGTTGTCCCAGACCCAGCGCCCAAAACTTTTTTTTGCGGACAAATTGATCGAAACGGTTCCGCTCAGGGAACTTTCGCCTCCCGCCTGCCAATTGCTCAGCGCCACTTGGTTGACAAGTAAATTGCCCCGGGCACCATAGCTCCACCCTTTTGGGTCGGTCAGACTATCGGACTGACCGGACAAGAAAACGGGAAAGAAGCAGACAAAGAGAAGGGAGAGAAAAGAAATGGGGTTTATCATGGTTCAAAGATGTGGATTGTGACCTATCCGAATAGCAGTTGGGCAACCTCGTCCACCCGCTTGAGCGTGTGCAGTTTCAGTCCTTTTGGTGGATTTTCCAATTTGGATCGTGCGGACACCACCACTTCGGTGAAGCCCATTTTCGAGGCTTCCATCAGTCGTTGGTCCAATCGGCTTACCGGACGGAGCTCCCCGCCGAGACCGACCTCGCTGCAAAAAGCGATATCCAGTGAAATAGGCAGGTCTCCAGAGGAAGAAAGCACAGAGCTGCAAACAGCCAGGTCGAGCGCGGGATCGTCCACGCGCAGGCCGCCAGCTATGTTCAGGAACACATCCCGCGACCCCAGGTGAAAGCCACATCTCTTTTCGAGTACGGCAAGAAGCATGTTGAGTCGCCGCGAATCAAAGCCTGTGGTACTGCGCTGAGGCGTTCCATAAACAGCAGTGCTGACCAGCGCCTGCGTTTCGATGAGTAGCGGTCGGGCCCCTTCCATTCCTATGCCGATCCCCACGCCGCTCAGCGATTCGTCCCGGGGCCGGGTGAATATTTGTGATGGGTCACTCACAGGATGCAGTCCGGAACCCTGCATTTCGTAGATGCCCAATTCTGATGTGGAGCCGAAGCGGTTCTTTTGGGCGCGAAGCAGCCGGTACATGTGCTGCCGATCGCCTTCGAACTGCAGGACGACGTCCACCATATGTTCCAACACTTTAGGACCGGCAAGCTGGCCCTCCTTGGTGATGTGTCCGATCAAAATAACAGGCACCCCGAGTTGTTTGGCGATCTGGATCAGTCGGTGAGCGGATTCACGGATCTGGCTCACCGTTCCTGGTGCGGATTCCAACTCTGGACTGAAAAGGGTTTGAACGGAGTCCACCACACAAAGCCCGGGCTTGTTTTTCTTCAGTTGATCGGCGATAAGTTCGACATCAGTTTCTGGCAAGAGCAGCACTTCGGCGGACCCAGTGGAGATCCTGTCTGCACGGAGTTTGACCTGCTCGAGGCTTTCCTCACCGCTTACATAGAGTACAGGTCCCTTGGGAAATCCCATGCTCAGCTGGAGCATCAGTGTCGATTTTCCGATCCCGGGTTCTCCGCCGAGAAGGATGACAGAACCCGGGACAAGCCCGCCTCCCGTTACCCGGTTCAATTCGGGTTCAGTCAAGGCGATGCGCGGGGTTTCCTGCAGACTAATTTCCTTTATGGGGCGCGGCGCAGAGTGGTCCGAAGAAGCAGCGAAAGTTTTTTTGGAGCTGACGCGGAGCTTTTCTTCTACGATGGTATTCCAGTGGTCGCAACGATTGCATTGACCCATCCACTGGTTGTGGCTGCTTCCGCAATTCTGACAGATGAAAGTGGTTTTCTTTTGAGCCATTGGCACTACGAATCTCGGAAAGAAGCAGCTTCCTGAAAACGCTTGCGCCAGATCAACTCATCCGGGTCCAATGGGAAAGATCACGCCCGAGCAATTTTTCCAGTTCTTGGATGTCTGACAAGTAGATCTCTTCGGTGATCTTTTTTCGCAGCTCTGGGTCAAAATCCATTTTCACGATCTGTTTGTTGCGAGCATTGTTGAGCCGCTTCAAAATCTCTTTATTGCCCTTGAGCCGCCCATGCCAGGCGGGGAATAGGCGCTTGAATCCGCGGACCACAGAACCGTTCTGTCCAAAGAGGCGGTTGAACACATTCTTTTTCAAGACTCCGGATTTGTTCACCACCATGTCGGTATCCACTTTGAAGTCGCCTGACACCCCGATGAATTCGAAAATATCCTTGAGGACTCCACCGGTGTCCTTTCGAAAATCATCATAGAGATAGACCCTGATCTGCTCCTTTGGAAACAGGTCATAAAATCGCCGAAGGTTTTTTGCATAAAAACCTTCAATGATCAGATCGGCCCGCCTCCACCACAGGCTGGAGCGGTCAAAAATCCGATCGAACCCCTCGGCGGGCAC
>RFXV01000075.1 GCA_009921445.1 Flavobacteriia bacterium | reverse complement strand
GGGGTTCCTGCTCCAGCAGGGGTCGATGGTACTGCCGTTGTTGTCCGTTCCTGTACCCTCGTCAAATCCCACGTCGAAATTCTGGAAGTACGGCGCCACAGCGGTTCCACAGGCCGTATTTGCAGTAAGTGGACCTGCCCAGGCAGAGACAGAGCCCTGACCGCAGCTGTCGCGAACATAGACGTGATAACCCGAGGACGGACTCAATCCAGCAAGGGTGAAAGGATTGCTCGTGGCATTCACGATCGTTCCGGTGCCTGGAGCAAATCCAACTGGTCCGTATTCGATCTGCCAGTTCGCAGCGCCCCCTGAAGTCCAGGAAATGTCGATGGATGTGGTGGTGGCATTTGCAGTGGCCAATGCTGTGGGCGCAGGACACGCTGGTGGCTCATCGATGGATATATCGTCGATGGATATATCCACCTGATTGTTGAATCCCGGGTTGCGGTTCCCCACGAATCTCAGTTTGATGGTCGTACCTGAAAACGCACTGAGGTCAACGATCTGTTCCAGCCAAGGATCGGCCTGACCGGATTGCTGTGCGCCGGAGATCAGGGCAATGGAGCTCGAACTACCTCCCTGCTCAACAAATACCTCCAACTCATCGATCAGGCCTCCGAACATATGATACCAGAAGCGCAGTTCCGGCGCCGTCAACGCGCTTAGATCGATCTCCGGAGAAAGGATCTCCGTACTCAGCACATTGCTCGATCCCGTCTCGGTGTACATATACGAACCGTTGCCTGTGGTGTGGTCTCCACTCGGTCCGGCACCCGTTGTCGGTGTCGCGCCGTCGCCTCCTTTCCACCAGTAATCATCGGTCGTGCTTCGGTTCCAACAGCTGTCGATCGTTCCCGGATCGAAGTGTCCGTTACGGTTCCACGCACCGTTCTCAAAATCTTCAAAATAGGGCGCAGTGAATGTGGGACAATCTGTAGAACCATTGACCGGCCCCGTCCAGCTCGAAACACTTCCTGGGCCACAACTGTCGCGCACATAAAAAGAATAGGTCGTGCTCGGGTTCAGTCCTGTGACGATCTGAGGAGGTGCGCCCACACCTATGATCGTACCCGTGCCTGGCGTAAAGCCGACCGGACCGTATTCGATCTGGGCATTGGCCGCTCCGCCCGTGGTCCAGTTCAATTCAATGCTCGAACTGCTCGTGGAGGCAATACTGAGATTGAACGGCTGCGGACAGGCTGCAGCATTTTGAACGCTGAAGTTGTCGATAGCTATATCGCCTTCAAAGCCCAATCGTTCGGTCTGAAAACGTATCTGCACCGTGCTTCCTGAGTAGGCGGATAGAGATAGATTTACGGGTATCCAAGCGGCAGCATCTGAAGTTTGTTGCTGCCCGACAATGGCTGTCAGGAAAGAATAACCACTGCCGTCGTCGACCTCCACCGTAAGGCTATCAATGTCTCCACCGAACATATGGTACCAGAATTCCAGTTCGGGATTGGTCAAAGCAGACAGATCGATCGATGGCGAGAACAGATAGGCTCTTGAACCATTGTTGACACCGGAGGCCTCCGAATAAACATAATTGCCGCTGCCTCCATTCCCCGTTGCAGGGCCCGTGCCTGTTGAAGGGGTTCCGCCCGAACCTGTTCCCCAGGAAAAAGCCGTGGGTACACCCGGTGTATTGCCATTTGGATTGCGTGTCCAGCAGGGGTCGATCAGGTCGTTTTCATTGGTTGCTCCGGTTCCCGTTACCCAAACACCTGAATTGAAATCCTCAGTATACGGGGCCACGATCGCCGCGCAGGCCGTTGAAGCCGTCAGAGGGCCTGTCCACAAGCTGACGCTGCCAGCAGCACAGCTGTCGCGCACATAGAAGTCGTACGAGGTGCTGGGATTGAGTCCGGTCACGGTGAATGGATTGGCGGTAGCAGAAACCACGCTACCCGACCCTGGAGTGAAGCCAGCAGGACCGTATTCGATCTGCCAGTTTGTAGCTCCACCCGAAGTCCATGACAATTCAACCGTAGTAGCTGTTAAAGCCACCAAGGCGAACGCCGTCGGCGCCGGGCATGCAGGCGCTTCATCCAGCGAAACATCGTCCACAGCCATGTCGGAGGTGAATCCAAACCCACGGGTTCCCTCAAATCTGATAGTGATCATACTGCCCGCATAGGCGCTGAGCGAAACGATGGCTTCCTGCCAGGCTGCCGCAGAAGAAGTCTGCTGCTGTCCATTCAGGCTGAATACAGAGACAAAACCGCTGCCGTCGTCCACCAGCACATCGAGATCGCCCATGTTACCTCCGAACATATGGTACCAGAAGCGCAGTTCCGGATTGGTCAGCGCCGAACAATCGATCTGCGGAGATTCCAATTCAGCAATGGATCCGGCACCCGATCCACTGGCTTCTGTATAGATATAATTTCCGCTGCCAGAGGTGTGATCGCCAGAAGGGCCTGTATTGGTCGAACCCGTGGCAAACTGACGCGTTCCCCAATGGAATCCTGTGGCTGGATTTCTGCTCCAGCAAGGGTCAATGCTGTTGTTGGCATTGGCGCCACCAGCTCCAGCTACCCAGCTGCTGCCGTCAAAGTCTTCGGAATACGGAGCGACTGCCGCCACACATGGGGTGGTAAAGCTCAACGGGCCCACCCATATACTCACATCGCCAGGTCCGCAACTGTCGCGAACGTAAACGTCATATGCTGTATTCGGGCTCAGACCCGTGAGATTTGCAGCGGGGATGGTTGAAATTGAAACAGTAGTACCAGAACCCAATGCAAATCCTGTCGCACCGAATTGAACCTGCCAATTTGCCGATCCACCAGATGTCCAGCCAATATCGGCAGTGTTCGACAAGGCGTTGAACAGAACCAAGCTATTCGGCTCCGGACAACTAGGCGCCTCATCCACCGAAAGATCATCGATGGAGATGTCTACTTGGTTGTTGAAACCTGGATTCCTGCTGGCTACGAATCGCAACTGAATGGTCGAACCAACAAATGCACTGAGGTCCACGATCTCCTGAAGCCAGGGATCGGCATTGGTGCTCTGTTGCGCTCCGCTGATCAGCGAAATACTGGTGGACGTCCCTGCGTTCTCAACAAAGACCTCCAACTGATCGATCAAACCGCCGAACATATGGTACCAAAAACGCAATTCAGGCGCCGACAAGGCAGCCAGGTCGATCTCAGGAGAAAGAATTTCTGTGCTTAGGACGTTACTTGAACTGGTCTCCGTGTACATGTACGAACCAGAGCCCGAAGTATGATCGCCGGTGGGTCCGGTTCCTGTGGTCGGTGTCGCTCCGGAATTTCCCTTCCACCAGTAATTGCTGCTCGCGTTCCGGGTCCAACAGCTGTCAATGGTTCCAGGGTCGAATGTGCCGCCTGCAGTCCAGCTTCCGTTCTCAAATTCTTCAGTGAATGGCGCGATGTAGGGCGGGCAATTCGTTGTGGCAGCGACCGGTCCCGTCCAGGCACTCACGTCACCCACTCCGCAGCTGTCGCGGACGTAGAAATCGTAGCTCGTGCTCGCATTCAGGCCCGTTACAGAAAATGGATTGCTGCTGGCCGTGACCACCGAACCCGATCCTGGTGTAAATCCTACTGGTCCGTATTCGATCTGCCAGAGTGCAGCTCCGCCCGTTGTCCAGGAGAGGTCCACCGAAGTGGAAGAGACCTGATCGACCAAAAGGAAAGTAGGCTGAGGACAGGAAGGCGCTTCATCGACCGAAACGTCGTCAATGGCCATATCCGAGGTGAATCCTCCTCCTCGCGTGCCTTCGAAACGGATGTTCACGGTATCTCCCGCATAGGCCGCCAATGAAACAATGGCCTCTGTCCAGGGGTCGTTCACGGCCGTTTGCTGCGCTCCACTGAGCGAGAAGATCGATGTGTATCCGGTTCCATTGTCCACGAATACCTCAAGGCTTCCCATCGCAGCTCCGGCCATGTGGTACCAGAAGCGAAGTTCAGGAGTGGTGAGTGGAGCGCAATCCACTGGAATGCTGATCAGTTCTGCCGTGGAGCCTGCCGGACTGCCGCTCGCCTCTGTGTAGAGATATTTCCCAGAGCCCGTCGTATGGTCGGAGGCGGGTCCTGTATTCGCAGATCCCGTTCCCCCTTGCCGGGTGCCCCAGGAAAAGACATTCGTTCCGGTGACCGCACTTCCAGGGTCCCTGCGCCAACAACCGTCAATGGTGTTGTTCGCATTGTTCCCAGCAACACCTGGAGTCCATGCGGTTCCCTCAAAATCTTCGAGGAAGGGTGCCGCCACAGGCAGACAACTGGTCAATAAGCTCAATGGGCCCAGCCAAACGCTCACATCGCCTGTTCCGCAGCTGTCGCGCACATAGACTTCGTAAGCGGTGTTCGGACTCAGTCCGTTCAGGGTGAACGGAACAGAAGTGGCGTTGGCGAAGGTGCCCGTACCCAAGGCAAAGCCCGGAGCGCCGAATTGAAGGTTCCAGTTGGTCGCTGTTCCAGGGGTCCAGGACAAGCTGGCCTTATCAGTTCCTACCGACAGAAGCTGAAAATTGGTCGGTGCCGGACAGCTGGGTGCCTCCTGAATACTGAGATCATCGATGGCGATATCTCCCAACTGTGTAGGAGTCACACCCGTGCTGGCCACAAAGCGCAAACGAACCGTCTGTCCGGAAAAAGCAGAAAGATCGACGATGCGCTCGAACCATTGATTTCCCTGATCACCTGAGATCTGGTCCACATTGGTGGTCCATGCGGAGCCATCGAACACATCGAGCTGGAGTGCACCCATGCTCGATCCGTACATATGGAACCAAAAACGCAATTCAGGTACCGAGAGGGCATTGAGATCGATCTCCGGACTTTCCAGTTCTGCCGTCAATCCAGGCGTGGTGAAACTCGCCTCCGCATACACATAATTTCCACTGCCCGTGGTATGATCGGCAGAAGGGCCGGTATTGCCTGTTCCCGTGCCGCCTTGTCCACCACCCCAATGGTAACCCACTGCTGGATTCCTGGACCAACAGGTGTCGATGGTCGAACCGTTGTTGTCCGGGCCCGTGCCTTCGTTGAAATTGGCATCGAAATTCTCAAAATAGGGAGCTGCCACTGCGGGACAGGTCGTCGTCAGGCTCAATGGACCCACCCAGCTGCTCACATCTCCAACCGCGCAGCTGTCACGTACATAAATATCATAGGAAGTAGAGGGGGTCAAACCACTGAGTACGAAAGGGCTATTCGAGGCAGAGACCACGGTTCCAGAAAGCGGTGCCGATCCTTGCGGACCATAGGCCAACTGCCAGTTGGCAGCCCCTCCACTGGTCCAGGAAAGTGTGGCTGTGGCCGAACCCACTGCATCGAGTTGGAATCCGGTCGGTGCAAAACAGCTTGGCGGAGGACCGTGCTGCAAAGTGATCGTCCAGCTGTTGTTGTCAATAGAAGCCACTACAGAATTACACTGACCCGTGCTGCCCCAGGAACGGAACCCATGGAGTACAAATTTGAATTCGCCACTGGCCGACAACCCATTGGCCAAGCCGAGGCCGCTGCGCGAGTAAGAAAAAGTACCGGAGTTATTGCCCGTCCCGTTGGCCAGGGAGGCTTCCTTTTGACCCGTACTCACACATTCCAAATAGGAATACTGCTCCGACATCCATCCTCCAGAAGTGGATGTGATGTCGTAACTCAGATCCAGTCCTGTGACATAATCTCCAGGTGGAATGTTGACCACCAATGTGTCTGCACAGGACGACATCAATGCCGTCGAGACGGGATTGGCGTCATATTCCGTCCCGATCACCCCAGCGGTATACGTGGCTGAAGTTTGGGCGTTCAATACGCCAGCAAAGCCGATGAACAAGCAAATGATCCAGTTTTTCATACGTTTTTTTCGAGCCTCCAATGATACAGAAAAGGTCGACCCATAACCTTTTGAATGTGTTAAACTTGCGCTTGGGCCACCCAATGAAAACGAAGCATCTTCCCTCAGCGTTGGCGCGTATGTATTTTTACGGCATGTGGCTGGGAAGAAAGCTTATTTGGATATTGTGTGTGACAGTGGCACAATCGGTCCACGGTCAGAAATTGGCCGTCCTCAAATACGAGGGTGGCGGAGACTGGTACGCCAACCCCACAGCGCTCCCGAACCTGGCCCGATTCTGCAATGAGTCGTTGTCCTTTGACCTGGATCCAAAAGTGGACGAGGTCAGTTTCAAAAGCGATGAAGTCTTTGCCTACCCCTTCATTCATATGACCGGACATGGGAATGTGGTCTGGAGCCGGGAAGAAATGGAACGCATCCGCAAATACCTCGGCGGCGGTGGCTTTCTTCATATCGACGATAACTACGGCATGGACCGTTTCGTCCGGCCGCTGATCGAACAACTCTATTCCGACGCATCCCTTGAACCCTTGGGCAGAAATTCTTTTCTCTTCCACTACCCTTTTGAACTGAGCGAAGGGCTACCAAAGGTCCACGCGCACGACGGCCAAACACCTCAGGCACTTGTCCTGCGACGCCAGGGCCGCATCGTCCTCCTGTACACTTTCGAGGCCGATCTTGGAGATGGCTGGGAAGATGAGGAGGTTCATGGCGATGCAGCAGACATCCGACTCAAAGCGCTTCAAATGGGCGCGAATATTTTGACCTATGCATTCACGGGAAGGACAGATGTGGAACAATAAATACATACAGGCGGTCCTCGGGCTTTTGCTTTTGGGTCTGATCAGCTTTGGCGTATACACCCTGAGGAATATGATCGGCTACGTGCTGATCTCCGTATTTCTGGCTTTCGTCGGCCGGCCTCTGGCCCACAAGCTAAAGGGGATACGGATCGGCAAAATTCACCTGCCGGATGCACTGGCCGCCGCCCTTGTCCTTTTCATTGAATTCGGTGTACTCGGCGGACTGTTCGTTTTCATGGTGCCCACCCTTGTAGATGAACTGAGCCATTGGTCTCAGGTGGATGCGGGAGGGATCGTTCAATATGCACAAGTCCACCTTCAGAGTCTGGATGGACTCGCCCAGCAGCTCGGATTGAAATGGGATGCCGAGGAACTCCGGTCGAATCTGCTGGCCAGTATGAACCTCGATGTCGCTCAGGTCGGAAGCGCGGCCGAAAGGATATTTGGCGGATTGGGCAGCATGGTCATCGCCTTGTTCTCCATCCTCTTCATTTCCTTTTTCTTCATCAAAGAGGAGGGTCTTTCCCAGAAGATGCTCTACGGTCTGGTACCAAAGGAGCAACATGAGAAACTGGACCGCATCCTGCCGAAGATCAAAGAATTGCTGACGCGCTATTGCATTGGCATCCTCCTTCAGATTTCTCTGGTCACCACCCTTGTCAGCCTGGGGCTTTGGCTCGCGGGCATCGAGAAGATACTGTTCATCGCACTCTTTGCCGGTTTGATCAATGTGATCCCGTATGTAGGGCCACTGATCGGCGCCCTTGTGGGCCTGATCCTTGTTGCTGCTCAAAACCTACATCTGCCCTTCGATGATCTTGGAGTGCTCATTGGCCTCTCAGCCATGGTCTTTTTGGCCACCCAGATGATCGACAATTTCATCCTGCAACCGCTGATCTACAGCAATTCGGTCAAGGCGCATCCGCTCGAGATCTTTTTGGTGATCACCGCTTCTGGGACCCTGGCCGGTATTGGCGGGATGATCCTCGCTGTGCCCATCTATTCTGTCTTTCGGATCGCCGCTAAGGAATTTCTTTACGAATTCCAGATCGTACAAAAACTCACACGGGATGTCTGACCCGCTCGGGAAGGAGGACCTGAAGGCATTTCTCGAATTTCGATCGGAGCACAAAAGACGACCCAGTGCGGACTTGTTGTTCAAATACGCCGCAAACAAGCAGAAGAAGTTTTGGGCGCACGCTTTGCTCTGCGAGCAGAAATTGCTGAGCAAGCTTCCAAACAGTTGGTTCGAGAAGGGCTTTTTTTGCCCGAGCACCAAGGCGGCTGAGCAATGCAGTTCATGGGCGACCGCCCAATGGAAAGCGCAACTGGCAGCAGGCTACTCCGCAGTTCACGACCTGACCGGTGGATTGGGAATCGACAGTCTGGCCTTTTCCCACCAGGTACAAAAGGTGCACTATCGCGAGCCTAATGCCGAACTCTGCAGCATGGCCGAGCGGAATTTCCATCGTCTGGGGCGAAGCCAGATCGAATGTGTGAATGAAGCGGCTGAATCCTTCCTGAAAAGGGCGTTCGATGGCGGAGAACTGGTCTATCTCGATCCCGACCGAAGACTGGGTGAAGGCGGGCTGCGATCTTCCTTGAGCCGCATGCAGCCCGACTGGGCATTCATCGAGCAGCTCATGGATAAAGGCTGGCAGCTGCTTCTCAAACTCTCACCCTTGCAGGACCTGACCGATCTGATCCAACGCACATCGGGCAAGCGAACGATCTGTGTTCTGGAGTCGAAAGGCGAATGCAAAGAAGTGCTGCTCTATTGCCAAGGCGCAAAAGCAGAGGCAGAGAAGGTGTCCATTGTTCTGGCCGAGGTTAAGGAGAAATGGACCACAGAGGAACTGCATTTCTATGAGTTGAACTCGAACTGTTCCAAATACGGCTGGAGCGACTCAGGGTTTCTGCTGGATCCGAGTCCTGCCTTCAGAAAAGCCGGAGCATGGAAATTCCTCGAAGAGAAGTTCCGACTCCGCAAGATCGCACCGCAGACCCACCTCTTCCACAGTGAATGTGCCGTACCGGGCTTTCCCGGACGCCAGTTTCGCATCCGATCGGTTCTGAACAAAAACCAGATACCCAAGGCCGCTTCCGTGATCAGCAGAAATCACTTTGAAAGCGCAGAACAACTCCGGAAAAAATGGAAATTCAAAGAAAGTGAGAAGGTGTTCTTGGTGGCTTTTCGGGATGAGGTTGGGAAGGGCTTTGTGTTGGCTTGCGAAAAGAACATCGACTAAATGGTCACTTTTTTGCTCCGATTTG
>RFXV01000074.1 GCA_009921445.1 Flavobacteriia bacterium | reverse complement strand
CGACCTGTCCGGTCACGGTCACTTCTTCTCCGCGGAACACATCCGTCAGGGAGTTGCTTCCTCTCAGAGCGATGCCCGACCACTCGCTGTAGTTGGGGTCCTGGATGTAGACATAGCCCAGATCATAGGGCTTGGTGGAGCTGGTCGCATAGCCGGTCACGGTCACGGTCTTGCCCACAAATGGGGAATTTCCATTGGGCGCCAGCGAGAACTGGATGTCCGGGATGATCAGACCATTGTCGCGAACGGTGTAATAGTCAAAGTTGGGTTCAGCCTGATTGAGCGGCTTGGAAGGAAGATAGGAACCGTTGCCGTCGTTGTCTTCGGCGTAGATGTAATAACGCACCAAGGTGCCGTCAGGGAAATTCGGCAGATTGGCTTCGTATTCGTCCGTTGTGCCGGCGAGCAAGGCAATGCTTCCCTGCTGGAACTGACTCGGCATCAGATTCGCATCGTCGGTGTACCAGAAGGAGACGCTGTCCACGCTTCCGTCAAAATCGGTGATGTTCATGGTGATATCCGGACTTTGGTTGCTGGTCGGGATCAGCGGATCACGGTCTACATTGGCGATATAGGGAGGTGCATAGCCCAGGTCGTAGTGCGCTGCAAGAAATGGGTTGATCTCATAGCCGCGTCCATTGTCGCCCGTGCATCCATTGGCATCGTGGCGGATCACCCCGCTGATGCTGTTGTAGAACGTACCGGGAACAGGGGGAACAAAAGTGCCGGTACCGGGTCCGCCTGCTGCGGTGGAATTGGGTGAATTGGCATTGATCACCTGATGTGAGGGCAATTTCTGGGCGAGGTAGCGGTCCGATACATTCATCCGGTTTCCGCTTCCGTCCACAATATTGAAGCTCACACGGCTGCCGCCAGAAAAGTAAATGACCTCTGAAACGGTCACGTTCTCGATCTTGGCATAAGCGCCTTCCCATTGCTCACCGGTGGGCAATTGGTTGATCGCATTGGCGTCGTTCAGATCGCTCAATGGAACGATGGCCGGACTCGGAGCAGCGGCGGTATTCAAGACGTTGAATGAATTTCCATCCAGCAAAGAGATCTGCTTGCTTCCATTGTATTCCCCTACGATGCCCGTGATCTCGACCACATCGCCAGGAGTTACGTAGATGAAGTTGGGGTGCGGGATGAGGTTGCCCGAGGCATCGCGGATCACACCCATCACCTCGATAGAGCTGAAAGGATCCATGGCGCCACCTGCGGCGGTGTCCACCACATGTATGAACGGACGAAGACCACCCTGTACGCTGCCAGAAGCCACTTCCGACAGACCACCGTCTATGATGACGATGCCTCGTGTGACCACTGTATCGCCCAAATAGCTCGTGGTGTCGTTGCAATTCTGCAGATCCGACTGCGGAATGGTCATGATGCTGGTGATGCTGACATAGGGGGTCTGTGCCTGAGCAGTCCAGCAGGTGCATATCAATGCAAGGATGAGAGAGAGGTGTTTCATGGTGTTCGGGTTGTGCGCTGTTGTTATTTGATGACGACGAATTTAGAGGTGTAGGTCCTTCCCGTATCGAGGTCTTCTACCGTGAACATGTAGAGACCGCGGGATATGATCTGTGTGTCTTGTGTGAGCAGGTCCCAGGCGTGTTCTCCGCCGGAGAAAACATTTTCCCCTGGGTCTTCGCTGCCAAAGGAACGGAACCATCTGATGTCCTGACCGTCGTATGCTGCATCGTGTACGAATTGATCCATCAGATCGCCGGCTGGATTGAATATGGTGATGCGACAGCGGCGCGGAAGGTTGGCGAAGATCAGTTTTCGGCTTTCCTCCTGAAAATTGCTCCTTCCCTCCCAGGCCGATCCGAAGTAGTACGGGTTGGGATAGGCAAAAGGCTGAGCGTTGCTCATGTCCTCATTGGCCTGTGTGCCCGGAAAGACGCGGAAATCATTGGCGAGATAACTCGATTCCAGAGGCTCGAGATTGGATGCGGGATTTCCCCGGTCGAATGCGGTCACCGCCACGGCGTGCTGCCAGCCATTCTGCAAACCATCCATCGTGTACCTGTAGTGGTAGGCCACGGTATCCCCATCAAAATAGACCGGATCGGCCAGTTGGATCGCTCCGAATCCATTGTCGAAGAAGAGTCCGTTCCCGGTGCTGTCATAAGAAGCGATCTGCACAAAATCCCGGGCCAGATCCGGCGTACCGGTCACGTCAAAGCCCAGTTTGGACAGATAGACACGGTATCCCTCAAAGTCTTTGATGCGCGTGATCGGATCGACGCTTGCCTCGGAATTGTTGCTCCAGTAGATGTCCACTTTGCCATCGCTCGCTACAATGCGCGTGCGGGGCACATCGGGTGGACTGGGCAGAATGAAGCGGGTGATCTTTCCATTGCCGTCCGTGTCCTCTCCGCTGTCCAGAAGCCCATTGAAATTGACGTCTTCTCCGTTGAAGGCCGTTTGCGCCCAATTGGCATTGTTGATCAGATGCGCCCTCTGGATCGGATTGTTGTCCGTATTTGGATTGCCGTCTTCGTTCTTGGGCCCGACCACGTAGGCGAAGGTGACGGTGATCTCGTCTCCCGGCTCGAACTTTCTAAATGGTCCCGCCGCCAGCAGATCCGATCGGTTTCCTGGCGCATTGAAATCTGATTGAATGTCCAAACCCGCACAATTGGGCAGGCTTGGGTTGGTCCAACAGGGGCTGTGGTTCAATCCGTCAGACATCTTCAGGTAGCGCTGATTGTCCGTGGATGGAAAGGCGTAGGCGGCACTGCTCGAGTTGAATTGCCATCCGTTGTAGTGCACATCAAAGGCTGTATCGGCTTCCAGAAGTCCGGTCAGGCTGTTCAGCGAAGAATCGACATGCGGGTGGTGGAATCCGTATTTGTCCTCGGCACCGAGGAACTTCTGACCGATGTAGCTGTCGGTGAAGCCCACATCACCAGTGGCGTCGTAGCAATAGGCCAAATGCAGACTGTCCGTGTAGCCGTTTCCGCCCTGGCTGTAGAACACGGATCCGCCCGATCCGGCAGGTGTGACCGTGATGTTCCGAACGACAGTGTTGTTCCAAAGCGCCACATAGAGTTCGTCGAAAAAAGAGGTGCCTGCATTGCGCAGCTTGAGGTCGACGATCACCATGAAATCCGAGAAGGTATAATTCCAGTTGTAGGTCTTCATCTCCACCTCGATGTTCATTGGGCTGGTGTGCTGGCTGATGGGAATGCTCGTTCCCGGGATCTGCACATTGGCGTCGGTGAAAGCGGCAATGTAATCCTGATGAGAGACCGCCTGAAGAGAGTAATTCGGATTGTCCTGAAGGGTGGAGCGTTCGCCCAGCTGACTGCCTGGAGCAGCTGTGAACTCAAAACCTGCCCGACCGGGTGCATAGCCCTGTGGCTGATCGTAGGCTGAGGTGCTCACTCGGACGTTGGCGCCGTTTTCCAGTCCACCGATCCAGATGCCGCCCTCAAAAAGGTGCTCGATCCCCGAACCTGCCGGATATTCACAGGAAGGGTCTCCGCTGCCGTCCCGGTAGCCGCGCCATGCATTTCCGAAGGTGCCAAGATTGGTGACATTCAAACGCATATTGCTCGAAGTGGTGGTGCGCTCTTCGAACGAAGTCTGTGCCCCCAGGATCGGGCTGAAAAGGACGAATATGGCGGCCAAGAGTCGGTTCACGGCCATTGAAATCTCTCGGTCGTGGCCCATCCTGCTCCCTGCAGTTGAAGGAGATAGATGCCCTTCTGATATGGAAAATCGATCTCTACTTTTCCAGAAGTGCCTTTGTGCAGTTCAAAGGGTCGCTCGATCAACTTTCTGCCCAAAAGATCCACAACGCGCAGTTGGATCGATCCAGACGTCCGGGAACGCATCTGGACGACCAGGCGGTCGGCTGCTGCCGCATGAATACGGAGGTCACTGACCGGAGGAAGGATGTTCGAAGTGGACAGGCTTTGTTTGTGTACATCGAATTCGAGATAGACCGGCAGGTGATCGCTGTTGTCGCTCAGCGCATCGATCACTGCACTTGGTGCCGAGCCATTTGTCGGAATGTCGGTGATGCCCTTGTTGAAATGGCTTCCGTCGTTGCCGAGCACTTCGTAGCTCCCGGCGGTGTAGTTCACCTCGCTGCCCGCATCGTTGAGAACAGCATCACTGACCAGGATCATGTCGAAGCGATCGTCCAGTCCGCCACCGGAAAAACAGCCGCTGTTCGTGTTGCCGCTGTTGCGGGTGCTCTGCGTGTGCACAGCTGCATAAATGGGTGAGTTGTTCCAGCCGCCCATCTTGTCGATCGGATCGAAGAAACGCTCGGATGGCGGACTCGCTGTCATCAGGTTCTGTATCCCGCCCTCATTGGCGTTGTAGCTGTTGAAGTCGCCGCAGATGAAAACGTGCTCATCGGACACCTTGGTCTTGAGCAGGTCGATCAGGGCCGCTGTCGCATCGTCCCGGTCGTTCGCGTCGGCACTGCTGTTGCCTGCCTTCAGGTGAAGCGCCACGACCACGAAGTAGACCGTATCTCCGCCCAAATCAAGCAAGGGATCCTTGTAATACAACCGGTAGAGATCGATGGCCCGCACCAAGCTTTGGTTTTGCAGATCCTTGTCGATGAGCTGTTGACTGTGCAGGCCCACTTTGGTGCTGTCGTAGAACAGCATGTTGACCAGATTCGACCAGCCGTTGGAACTGTAGTTCGCCTGTTCCCATTTGTCGATGCCGCCCACATTCAGTGCGTTGGTCAGCAGTCGGTCTGAATTGACCGGCTGGGCACCGATCTCGTTCATGACGATGATGTCCGGATCGATGTACTGGACCACGGTCTTGATGTATCCGTCCTTGGAGGTCGGGTTGTTGTTGTTCCCTGTGCACTGACCATTCGCCGTGCGGTAGGACAGGATGTTATAGGTCATCAGCCGAAGATTCTCCACACTTTGGGCGTGTGTCTGCCAGAGAGAAGCGATGAAGAAAAGGCAGAGAAAACGGATGATCGATGGATTCATAAGGGGGCAAAATTAGGCATCCGAGGGCAGCGATAAGATTAAAAATGATCAGGAGCGATCTCCACGGGAGCTGTAGTGTCTTTTCAGCCATTGGGACAGGCCGCTCAGGCCGGGAAGCAGAACGCGTTCGGTGATGTTCGCCTGGTCGAGTTTGTCTCGGATCTCCCACTTCAGTTCGGCGGGTATCCGTATCCGAAAAACCTCATGTGCCCGTCCTTCCAGCCACGCGCCCAGTTTCATGTCTGCCCGGGAGAGCATGGAGAATAAGGCATACTGATTCACGATGCGCGCATCGAGCGAAGGCGGTTCGAGGAAAAGGAGAAAAGGGTTCTCTTCCAGATCGCCCAGTTCGTCGAGGGTGCGGCACACCTTTTCCAGCAGATCCGCGGTGAACACATTGCTCTCCTCATCACGGATCACCTTCTTCAGGGCTTCGGGTAAGTGCTCGTTGAGTCTGACGTAATTGATCCCCCAGATCAGGCCGTCTTCTTCATACCGCTCCAGATCGTTGGTGGCAAAGTGCAGGGCCACATAGGGCGAATAGGTCCAGTCCATCAGGCGGGTGGGAAGGCCGTGGTGCTGCGCAAGGGCCAGCCAGTTCCAGGTCGATTGCCCCGGAGAGGCATCCAGATGGGCATACTTCCTGAAGTTGCGAAGCAGATGACGTTCGAGCCGTGGATAGGGTCCCTTCAGACGCTGCAGACTGGTTTCCAGAACGTGGTCTACAGAGTTCAATCCTCTGTATACGTAGGAAGAGCGGTGCCTGTCGATCTGTCCATCCCATGTATCTCTGAACAATTGCTCTTGGAGGTCTTTCCAGTTGTCGATGCGTATTTCCATTGGGGGCTGCAGATCGGGGGTCAGCAAAAGTCTGAAAAAGCCAGCGATCTGAAGGAGGGTCGCTCCAAGTTCTGTGACACGTATTTTTAGCTCGTGTCGTCCTCTTTCCATCTTTCTGTATTCACCGGCGCGGGCATCAGTGCCGAGAGCGGTTTGAGCACTTTTCGCGGTCAGGGTGGATTGTGGGAAGGCCAGCCGATCGAAGAGGTGGCCACACCTGGAGCCTGGCAAAGGGATCCGGAACGGGTCCATTCCTTCTACAACGGCAGAAGGGAACAGCTGCGGCATGTGTTGCCCAATGCCGCACATCGGTATCTGGCCGATCTGCAGAAGCAGCTCAGCGTGGAGATCATCACTCAGAATGTGGACGATCTGCACGAACAAGCCGGCAGTCAGAGCGTGCTCCATTTGCACGGAGAACTGACCAAGGTGCGCTGTGCGCAGCACGAAGACGAGGTGTTCGAATGGGGGCATCAGCCCCTGAGCTGTGCAGACCATGCGCCCTGCGGCCAGCCATTGAGGCCCCACATCGTATGGTTCGGAGAAGCTGTTCCAGCCTACGCGAGGGCCATGGAAAAGGTTCAAAAGGCAGATGCCCTTTTGATCATTGGGAGTGCGCTACAGGTCTATCCTGCTGCGGGCCTCGTAGACGAGATCGCCCCTGAGATACCGCGGGCCTATCTAGACCCGGGTGATGCATTCTTTGGCCCGAGCCCCAACATGTATCGTGTACAGAAAAAGGCAACCGAAGGCCTGGCGGATGTGCAGGACTGGCTCAAGGCGATCGGAGCGCTTTAAATTGTCTATATTCGCGGCACGAAAGGAAGTGCAACGAGGGGACGGTGGTCCCCTCTTTTGTTGGAATATGGATTTGGATTCCCTCCATGAGGTGACCCGAAAAGCTGCAGAGGAAAAGGGTCTGTTCGTTTTGGACATCAAGAGCAGGCCAGGAAACGTCTTTTCCATTTTTGTGGACGGAGACGACTTCGTTACTCTGGAGCAACTCGGACAATTGAACCGGGCCATCGATTCCGCTTTCGACAGGGACCAGGAAGACTACTCCCTTGAGGTGAGTTCTCCTGGAGCATTGGAACCGCTCGTTGAGCGGCGGCAATTCCCGAAACACGTGGGTGAGCTCATGCAGGTGGAACTCAAGGACGGCCAGAAGCTCAAGGGCAGCCTGGAGTTGGTGGACGAAGGGTCAGTTGAATTGAGGTGGAAGGAACGAGTGCCCAAGGAAATTGGAAAAGGAAAAAGAACAGTAGAAATACGCCGTACGATCCCCTTCGAGGAGATCGAGACGGCCAAGCGAACGGTCAACTTCAAAGCGTAAATGGAAAACATAGCCATTATCGAGTCGTTCTCCGACTTCAAGGAGGAAAAGAATATCGACAGGGTCACCCTGATGTCGATCATCGAAGAATCTTTTAGGAACCAACTGAACAGGAAGTATGGCTCGGATGAGAACTTCGATATCATTGTCAATCCGGACAAGGGAGATCTGGAGATCTGGAGGAACCGGACCATTGTGGCCGACGGCGAAGTGGAAGAACCCAACGAGGAGATCGAACTCTCCGAGGCGCTCAAGATCGAACCCGATTTCGAGATCGGTGAGGAGGTTTCCGAATCGGTGAGTTTGGTGCAGCTGGGACGTCGTTTCGTCCTGAGCTTCCGCCAGAATCTGATCGCCAAGATACAGGAGCACGACAACGGCATTCTGTACAAGAGGTACAAGGACCTGGAAGGTGAGATCATCGCAGGTGAGGTGCACCACATCCGCCACCGCGAGATCATCATCTACGACGACGAACAGAATGAATTGATCCTCCCCAAGGACCAAATGATCCCAAGGGACTTCTTCCACAAGGGAGATACCGTACGTGCAGTGGTCCATGAGGTCGACCTGAGGGGAACAAAGCCCGTGGTCATCCTCTCGCGAACATCTCCCATCTTTTTGGAGAAGTTGTTCGAACAAGAGATCCCCGAGGTATTCGACGGTCTGATCACCGTGAAGAAAGTGGTTCGTGTGCCCGGCGAAAAAGCCAAAGTAGCTGTAGAGAGCTACGACGATCGCATCGATCCAGTGGGTGCGTGCGTGGGCATGAAGGGATCGCGGATCCATGGCATTGTTCGCGAATTGAAGAACGAGAACATCGATGTGATCAACTTCACCAACAACACCCAATTGTTCATCCAGCGGGCGCTGAATCCTGCGAAGGTCACCAACCTGACCATCGACGAGGAAAGCGATCGAGTAGAGGTGTATTTGAAGCCTGATCAGGTCTCTCTGGCCATCGGCCGCGGTGGACACAACATTCGTCTGGCTGGCAAGCTGACCGGATTTGAGATCGATGTGTACCGAGATGTGGAAGAGGAGGATGTTGAGTTGACGGAATTCGCAGATGAAATCGAAGATTGGATCATCAAGGAGCTCAAGGCCATCGGCTGCGATACAGCGCGTTCGGTCCTTGAATTGTCCATAGAGGATCTGGTGAGCAGGACCGATCTGGAGGAAGAGACCATCAACGAGATCGTTCGCATCCTCAAGACAGAACTCGAGGATTAATGCAGCCTCGAACGGAACAGAAGTAGAAGAAAAGAACAACCGACAGCCCTATAGCTTCATGAGTGCACCCCAGCGTTTGAATAAAGTATTGAAGGAGCTCAATATCTCGATGCAGAGAGCCGTGGAATTCCTCGAGTCGAAGGACATCGAGATCGAGGCACGTCCCACGGCCAAGATCAGCGCGGAGGTGTATCAGACCCTCATCGACGAGTTCGAGACCGACATGAACAAAAAGCAGCGGTCTCAGGAGGTGGCGGTCATCAAGGAAGAGGAGAAGGAGGCCATGCGCAAGGACCTTGAAACGCGACAGAGCGACCGAAAGGAAGCAGCTGAGGCGAAGGCAAAGGCGACTGAAGCGAGCGAGGAGCCCGAAGTGATCAAGGGCAAAAGCCAACTGACCGGTCTCAAGGAAGTGGGCAAGATCGATCTGGATGCCAAGCCAAAGGCAGCAGCAAAAAAGAAAGAAGAGGAAGCGCCCAAGACAGAAGAAGCTCCTGCAGAAGAGAAAGCAGCAGCCAAGACCAA
>RFXV01000073.1 GCA_009921445.1 Flavobacteriia bacterium | reverse complement strand
TAACATTTCCTCTTCTTGCTTTTTCATTTCTTCGATCAACATCAATTCATTGTCTCCGTAAGAAAAATCAATAGATGTAAGGGGTATTCCCCATTCATCTTTTTCTTCGCTACTCAATCGAACCCGATTTTCCTCATTGGGTAGGACTTCACCGCGCCCTTGAATGTAAAGGGTCCAATATCCCGCTGTAAACAATCCTTCTTTGAGAGAGACTCCAATCCCTTCTAGATTTTTATTTCTCCAATTCTGTCGCTCCCCCTTTATCTGAAAAGCAAATCCACGTAAAAACTCTTCGGTGTTGTAATCAAGATTTTGGAAGCGAGGAAGATATAAGGCTCCAGGCGATCTGCCCTTATAGTTTTTATCCAAAAACTTCCTCGTTGTGCCCAGAGAGCCTTTGGAGCTGATGTGTCCCATGAGGTTTCTTCCGATCTGATCACTCGAATTGCCAAGCCCGTTGGGATGTTCTCTGCATTTGGAATTCAGTAGTATGGATGCCGAGGCAATGGTTGATGCATTCAAAAAGATCAGCCGTGCACTTATTTCCTTTTCGGTTTTTGTTTTTGCATTGATTATCTTAACTCCACGTGCCCTTTTTGATGTCGGGTCAAAAGTGATTTCTTTTACGATCTCTTCGGTTATCAGTGTAAGGTTTCCTGTTTTTTCTGCGTCTAGAAGAGTGGATGAATTACTGCTGAAATAGCCGCCAAAAGGACAGCCTCGGTCGCATCGGTTTCTGTATAGGCATTGCCCCCTTCCTTTTTTTGGAGCCGTGAGGTTAGCAACCCGTGCAACAATAGCCTTTCTGTCGTTGTAATTCTCTTTTAGTTTATCTGAGAAGTAGCGTTCAATACAATTCATTTCAATGTGGGGTAGGAACTGCCCGTCGGGCAGTTGTTTCAAGCCCTCGGAAGAGCCTGAAACGCCAATATATTCTTCCACATAGTCATACCATTTTTCAAGGTCGGCATATCTGATCGGCCAGTCAACACCAACTCCATCTCTTCTATTGGCATCAAAATCAATATCAGAGAATCGATAGCATTGCCTGCCCCAAGTGAGAGATCTTCCACCGACTTGATAGCCTCTGATCCAATTGAATGGATTCTCTTGTATGTAAGGGTGTTCGGAGTCTTTTACGAAAAAGTGCTTGTTCGCTTGGTTGCAAACTGAACTTTGGATTGGTCGTTCATTTTTGTCTTCTAACGAAAGTTTATTTCTAAATGGGAGGTCCCAGTCTTCCAGTAGTGCCGTTGGGTAGTCTTTTATGTGTTCTACAGATCTTCCTCTCTCAATGACTAAGGTTTTAAGTCCTTTTTCTGTCAATTCCTTGGCTGCCCATCCTCCGCTAATGCCCGACCCTATTATTATTGCATCAAATGAGTCCAAATTATATCGCTTTGCTTATTACGGGTTTGCTCTCAGTATAGCATGCTGTGTAGGTGATAGGGATAGGTTCAAAATCCAGGTAATTTTCGGTGATAACCTTTGAACTGCAGTATCCTTGGACCGTGATCGATATCAGTTGGTCCAGGAATGATACTCCTAAAAACCTTTGTTTTATTCGTCTCAAGAGGTGGGGTAGGTTCCTTTGTTGCTCAAGATCATTCACTATAGCTTGCTTTTTTTCAAGATCAAGTTCATCGAATTTTTTTTGAAATAGTTTTATGGAAGACCCGTGTATTTGGTCAAGTCCTCGATAAAAGTTGAGTTTGTCTCTTTGCTCCGTGCATTGATTTATGACAGAGACTAAGAATTCGGTAGTGCCTACCTCAGAGGCAGAAGGTGAATCAGTTTTTGGTATGATCGTATCCACCAAGGCATCTATGAACTCTTTGTTTGTTATGAGCTCTTGACCCGATTTCATGTTTCTGTTCCGTTGCGTTGACCATCCGCCCAATGCAGCAGCCCCAAAACCTCCTGTTATCAAAGCAATTGCAGCCCGTCTTTTCATGATCTTGTGTTCAGTATCTCTTTGCTCCATGTCAATAATAGGGACAATAGTGTTGGTTATGCTTGTAGGTCTTGTATTTGTTTTCTGATCTATTTGTGAATTGTCTAAGTAGCAATTCACCAATGACAACTATATTAGCAAAGCCAATAAAATTGTCATGCTCAAGGAACACATCAAAACACACAGAAAGCGTCTTTCGCTCACTCAGAGCGAGTTGGCGAGTCAATTGGGGGTCAAGAGAAGTGCAGTGGGCGCTTACGAGGAAGGGCGTGCAGAACCGCGCTTGCCCGTGCTCTCCGCTATGGCCCAGCTTTTTGGTTGCAGCATGGACGAGTTGGTCCACGGCCCCTCGGGGGGTGGTTCTTCCCAGGTGGATCTCCAGGGGCGCAGGCTCCGGGTGTTGCCGGTCGTGGTCGACCCTCAAGACGAAGAAGAACGCATCAGCCTGGTGCACGAGAAGGCAGCTGCCGGATATACTCAGGGCCACAGCGATACAGAATTCATCAGCCGCTTGCCGCACTTCCGAATGCCGTTCATCGAGCTCTCGCCCAAGCGTTCGTACCGAGTTTTTCAGATCCAGGGAGACAGCATGCTCCCAGTTGCTTCGGGTTCGTACATCATGTGTGAGTACCTGGCCGACTGGACGGATATTCTGGACGGCGCCTGTCATGTGGTGGTGACACGCGACGAGGGCATTGTCTACAAAAGGCTGTACAGCGACCTGTCAGAAAAGGGGGTATTGCGCCTGTGTTCGGACAACCCCGATTATGCGGCCTATACCCTGGCGGCGAATGATATCCAGGAGATATGGAAGGCCCGTGGCTTTGTGAGTTTCCGTCTGCCTGAGCCTCAGATATCCGACCCCATGCACCGGATGGGAAAGGTGCTCCATGAGATCAGGGAAGATGTGCACGAGATCCGCAGCCGAATGGACGGACTGCAAGCCTGAGGGGTCATGTGCGGAAGGTATACCACAGTAAGCCGCATCGAGGCGATGGAGCATCGCTTTGAGGCGCGTTTTGAGAAGCCCGGACTCTACATGCCCAATCCCAATCTGTCGCCTGGAGAGCGGGCACCCATCATCACTTCCGACCGCCCGGAGGTCATCCAGTTCTTTCGGTTTGGTATGACTCCTTTTTGGGCGAGGAAGCGGATGTATCTGATCAATGCCCGAAAGGAAGGCGATCACAACCGAGCCAATGATCCTTCCTATTCAGGCGCAGCGGGCATATTGCAGAAGCCTTCGTTCAGGAAGCCCATTCGTTCTCAGCGTTGTTTGGTGCTTGCAGATGGATTCATTGAAGGTCCTGAGAAGGAAAAGCTCAGGAAACCTTACTATGTGCACCTTCAGGGTGCATCGGCCCTGTTTGCCATGGCGGGCATCTGGGACCACTGGGGCGATCCGGCGACAGGGGAGATCATCTACAGCTTCTCTGTTCTGACCACCACTGCGGGTCCGCTGCTGCAGAAGATCGGACACCATCGGTCGCCTATTGTTCTTCCGGAGGAGATGGAGCGCGAGTGGATCGATCCCGATCGCAAGGCAGATGAGTTGCTCGCTCGGCTGGGCCCAACCGCTCAGGCCATGAATGCCTGGCCGATCTCCGCTGAGATCAGAAACCCTGCTCGCAAGGACCTGAGTTTACTGGAGCCCATCGGAGATCCCGTATACCGCCAATCGGAGTACCGTGTAGTGGAAGACCTGCGTCTGCAGGGCATGGGGCACACCTCTGCCCGCATCCGAAGGAGAAAGGAGGAGGAGCAGGGAGGGAAATGAAGCTTTGGTTCCATCATAGGACAGATCATCTGAACAGCTAAGGCCTTTGTCGAATGTTACTTAATACGCACAGCTATTTCAGTCTGCGCTACGGCTTGCTGTCCCCTGTTGAATTGCTTCAGCAGCTTTCCCAGGATGGTTGGCAGGCCGCTGCACTGACCGATATCAACAGCAGCTCGGCAGCGATGGATTTCGTTCGCCTGTCCGCCAAATACGGGATACGCCCCGTTCTGGGCATCGATTTCCGAAATGGAGTGGAGCAGAAATATGTAGGGATCGCCCGGAGCAACGAAGGTTTTCACGTATTGAATCAGCATCTGAGTGCGCACCTTCACGCAGGTATCCCCTTTGATCAGGCGCCGGTCGATCGGGATGTGTTTGTCATTCATCCTCTTCACAGCCTTCCAGCAGATGCATCGGTCTTAAGTAACGAGAATGCATTCATAGGGATCTCCCTCCGCGATCTGGGTGCGCTGCGGATGGAGCGGATCGATTGGCCCAAAGAGCGGATGGTCCTTCTGCACTCGTGCAGCTTTCGGCACAAGAAAGACCACAACACCCATCGTCTGTTGCGGGCCATTGAGCGCAACTGCCTGCTCAGCAAGCTGCCCAAAGAAGAGTGTGCCCCAGCTTCAGATCGCTTCATCTCCCAGGACGAGCTCTGCACGCAGCTCAGTGAATTTCCCTGGCTGATCGATCAGACACGATCGCTGCTCGAGCGTTGCGGGGTGTGCTTTGAATTCGGTCGGGCAGACAGGAACCACAACCTGAAGAGCTATACTGGGAATGAGGCGCTTGATTACCGTCTGATGAAGCACATCTGCTATGGCAACCTGCGCTATCGTTACCCCGATGCGGACAAGCAGGTGTTGTCTCGTCTGCAGAAGGAATTGGAGATCATCCGGCAGAAAAAGTTCGTTTCCTATTTTCTGATCAACTGGTGCATTGTCAAGTACGCCCGGAGCAAGGGGTGTTTTTATGTGGGGCGGGGGAGTGGCGCCAACAGCATCGTGGCCTACCTGATGCGCATCACGGATGTGGATCCCGTAGAGCTGGACCTCTACTTTGAGCGCTTCATCAATTTGTATCGGGCCAATCCACCGGACTTTGATATCGATTTCTCCTGGACCGACCGGGACGACATCATCCGCTTCATCTTCGATCGCTTTCCTCACGTGAGTCTTTTGGGTGCCTATGTCACCTTTCAGTACCGTGCGGTCGTTCGCGAACTGGGAAAGGTCTTCGGGCTTCCCAAACGGGAGATCGATCGGTTGGCTGCCGGGAATGTGGATGTCGCTCAGCTTGACGATACTGCCCAATTGGTCTTTCGCTACGGAAAACGAATACAGGATATGCCCAATTATCTCAGTATACACGCAGGGGGCATCCTGATCACAGACCGTCCGATACATTGCTTCACGGCCACATTTCTCCCGCCCAAGGGATTTCCTACTGCTCAATTCGATATGGTGGTTGCCGAAGACGTGTCCATCTACAAGTTTGATATACTGAGTCAGCGTGGCTTGGGCAAGATCAGGGATGCACTGCAGTTGATCCGTGAGAACCAGCCGGAACAGGAGCTTCCAGACATCCACGACATCCGCCCGTTCAAGGAAGATCCCAAGATCAGAGAAATGCTTCGCGAGGGCCGGGCCATCGGGTGTTTCTATGTGGAGTCGCCTGCAATGCGTGTGTTGATGCGCAAGCTGCAGGTGGACGAGTACCTCGGTCTGGTCGCCGCCAGTTCGGTCATCCGTCCCGGTGTTGCACGCTCAGGAATGATGCGCGAATACATTTTGCGCTATCGCTTTCCCGAGCGCAGAGAGGATGCGCATCCGGTGATGCGCGACATCATGCCCGACACCTTTGGTGTGATGGTCTATCAGGAAGATGTGATCAAAGTGGCCCACTATTTTGCGGGTCTCAGCCTGGCTGAGGCCGATGTGCTGCGGCGCGGGATGTCTGGAAAGTTTCGGGGCAGAGAAGAGTTTGAGCGTGCGCGTATGCGTTTTTTTGAGCGCTGTCGGCAGAAGGGCTATGCAGAACAGCTGACCTCCGAGGTGTGGCGGCAGGTGGAGAGTTTTGCCGGATATGCATTTGCAAAGGGACACTCCGCTTCATACGCTGTGGAGAGTTATCAAAGCCTTTACCTCAAAGCGCATTTTCCCCTGGAGTACATGGTGGCCACAGTGAATAATGGCGGCGGGTTCTACAGCGTTGAGCTCTATCTGCATGAGGCGAGAATGCTCGGCGCTGCCATTGAAGCACCCTGTGTGAATCAAAGCGGGGAGTTGTGTTCCATTGAAGGTTCTGTGATTCGTTTGGGACTGGGCATGATCAAGGGCTTGGAGTGCGATCTGCTTGTCCGTTTACTGGAAGAGCGCGCAGCTCAGGGGTGCTACGCCTCTGTTCAGGATCTTGTTCGCCGGGTCCCCTGCAGTCTGGAGCAGATGCGTCTGCTGGTTCGGATCGGAGCGCTTCGCTTCACGGGGAAGAACAAGAAGGAGCTGATGTGGGAAGTGCATCTGCTTCTGGGGGTGCCGCTCAAGCCATTTCGGCCAAAGACCTTGTTCGATCCGCCTCTTCGCCCATTTCGTCTGCCGGAACTCGATCGGGAGGCCAGGGAAGATGCCTACGATCAGATCGAATTGCTGGGCTTTCCACTTTGCGATTTCTTCTTGCTCTATGAAACAGAAGGAGAGGGTTTTGCATCCTCTGACTTAAAGTCTTTTATAGGAAAGGAAGTGTGGGTATGGGGCTATCTGGTCACGGCCAAGCAGACGCGTACAGCTCAGGGAAAGCCCATGATGTTCGGAAACTTTCTCGATCGGGATGGCTTGTTCATCGACACCGTTCATTTTCCGGAAGCCGCAGGAAAGTGGCCCTTTCGGGGAAAAGGCATCTACCGCATTCATGGAAAGGTGATCGAGGAGTTTGGTTGCTGCAGCATTGATGTACAAAGCATGAAGAAAGCGCCCATGCATCCCGATCCGCGCTATGCCGATATCAAACGCAAGCTCCCGGCTAAAAAGATCGAGTGGGCATGAATCCGGAAGACCGTCAGATCGTTCACATGGACCTGGACAGTTTCTTTGTCTCGGTCGAGCGTTTGCAGGACAGCCGTTTGAACGGTCGTCCCATTCTGATCGGAGGGACCAGCAGCAGGGGGGTGGTGGCCGCCTGCAGTTACGAGGCCAGGCACTTTGGTGTCCATTCGGCGATGCCGATGAAAATGGCTCGGCAACTGTGTCCGGAGGCAGTCGTCCTGAGGGGCAACAGCGCAACCTACAGCAAGCATTCCCAATGGGTGACAGACATCATTCGCGATGCCGCACCCTTGTTCGAGAAGACATCCATTGATGAGTTCTATCTCGATTTTTCGGGTATGGAGCAATTCTTCGGGGTCTACCGTTATGCCGGTGAACTGCGGCAACGCATTCTCAAGGAGACCGGGCTGCCCATTTCATTCGGTCTTTCAGTCAATAAGACCGTGTCCAAGGTGGCCACGGGGGAGGCCAAGCCCAATAATCAGATGCGTATAGAGCAGGGGAGGGAACGCAGTTTTCTCGCTCCTCTTTCTGTGCAGAAGATCCCCATGGTAGGGGAAAAGACCTATCAGACCCTCTGTGATCTCGGGGTCCGCAAGGTGAGGACGCTTCAGGAGATGCCTGTCGATCTGATGGAGCAAGTGATGGGCAGGAACGGAAAGTTGCTTTGGGAGAAGGCCAATGGCGTCGACCGAAGCCCGGTCATCGCTTTTCAGGAGCGCAAATCCATATCCACAGAGCGCACTTTTGATCGCGACACCATCGATACCCACCGTTTGAAAGGGATCCTGACCGCCATGACGGAGAATCTGGCCTTTCAGCTCAGGCGGGGCAATAAACTCACGGCCTGCGTGGCTTTGAAAATACGCTTCTCAGACTTCGAGACCCACAGTCTGCAAAGGCGCATTCCCTACACGGCGGCGGACCACCAATTGATCCCATTGGTCCAGGACCTCTTCGCCCGCTGCTACAATCGGCGTTTGTTGGTTCGGCTGATCGGCGTTCGCTTCAGTGAATTGGTAGGGGGTGGGCATCAGATCGATCTCTTCGAAGACAGTGAAGAGCAGATGAGGCTGTATCAGGCCATGGACAATATGCGCGTTCGCTACGGAGACCGTTCTGTGATCAGGGCTTCCGGGATGGATGCCCGGACGATCGGAAGGGGAAATCCATTCAATGGTGAGCCTCCGCCCTTACTGGCCAACAGAAGACAGTGAGCAGCTCAATCAATAAGGAGGATGCGTTCCCGAACAGCAAAGGAGTTGTTCCAAAGATGGAGCACGTAGAACGAGGCCGGTACTTCATCGAGATCCAAATCAATCCTTCCCGCATATCCACGCACTTTTCCCGACAACATGACAACACCGCGAATATCTGTGAGCTGATACTCCACCAAGCCGTTTCCAATTCCTGGATGTTGAAGATATACCGTGCCCTTTGAAGGATTGGGATAAACGACGTATTCATTCCTATCGAACGTCTCCGAACTCAATGCGCTCAACTGAAAACGCGCAGTATCCGTCTGCTGGCAATCGTTGCTCACAATGAGACTGACCGTATAGAAGAGTCCCGGCACGGCGTAGGTGTGAACGATATTGGCTCCACCAAGGCTTGAATTTCCGTCGCCAAAATCCCAGAAAAAGTCCGATGCACCGACGGAGGAAGACCCATTGAACTGAATGATCATACCAGAAGGAGAGGAGGAGATCAGCGTGTAGGTCCAGGATGCCGTTGGTTTGGAACAGCTCTCGATAAGTTCTGTACGGGACAAGGTGGTGCCGCATTTCGTGGAAACACTCAGGGTCACGGCGTATTGTCCCGGAACGGCATAGCTGTGCACCGCTGTCTTTCCCGTATCCGAGGTGCCGTCCCCAAAATCCCAGGTGTAATCAACTCCCGGAAGGACGGTGGTGGACAAGGCCGAAAAGCTGATCCCTGAGGCACTTCTCTGAAAGGAGAAGTTTGAAAGCGCCGTATCGCAGATGGTCGCACGGAGTAGGGAAGTGTCCTGTTGTCCGCAGTCGTCGGTTGTTGTCAGCTGCACATCGTATTCGCCCGGGCCGCTGTAGGTATGAACACCCGACTTGAGACTCGAGTTATTGCCGTCCCCAAAATCCCATGTATAGTCTAGGAAAATTCCGGTGCTGCCTGAGGCGTCGTAGGCCAGA
>RFXV01000072.1 GCA_009921445.1 Flavobacteriia bacterium | reverse complement strand
CGGAACCAAGATGTCCACCATGCACATCAGCGACACGCCTTCCACCTCTGTGCTCAGGCTGGCCTCATAGATGGGTCGGTCTGCCCGCTGGAGGTAGGCATCGGTCAGCTGGAAGCGCTGATAGAATTTCGCTGACTCCTGGCTCACATCCACTCCACCAGGATAGCGCTGCTGCATCAATTCTCCGAATGCAGTTCCCGACTGCATCACTTTGAGCTGACGCTCCGAATGCACCAGCAGTTCCTTGCGGTGGCGGTACATATGGAATGCCTTGTGGCATTGTCTGGACAGGTTGAACTGAGATTTGGAGATGGACTTGGGCATAGGCGATCTGTTTGGTTTTAGGGTGAATGTTGGAATGGCTCCATGCCCATTATCTGAAATTTAACACGAGAAGTCTACTGTGTTTAACATTTTTTTTCGAGAGCCGATCATAGGCCGGAAAACTTCAGCAGGTATTTCGCCATCCTTTGCACCTCCTTTTGGGTCCACTCCTCTGGGCGCTGAAGCAAATAGGAATTGAGCTCCTCTACCCGCTTCCATTGCACCAGAGAATTGGCAGTATGCGGCTTATGCCGGGTGAGGGCCACCACATTGCGCACGCGGATCTTCTGAGGCTTCCAGTACCGGCGATCGAAAAACCGCCATTTGAAAAAGCCCTTGCCATTGAGCAAAATGAAAAGCGCATAACCAGCCCGTTGGATCTGATCTTCCGGCGTCCATGAGCGGGCGCGATCAAAGGAATCCTTGCTCCAGTTCTTGGTCTCAATAAGGAATACACCCGCACGGCTGATCACCAAATGATCCACCTGAACCTGCCGGATGTAGCTGCCCGTGGATCTCTGGTACAGCGGCGGATCGAATTCCACAAAAAAGTCATTGAGCACAAAATAGGTGTCGGGAAGCCGCATCAGCTCCCGATATACGCGGTCTTCGCCCACAGCACCGATCAGGGTACTGTTCATGGCGTCGAGCAACTGTTTGGTCTGTACCAGACGTTCGTCGGCTTCGAGCATTCGCTCGTGCACCACTTTCTCCGGATAGGTTTTCAGATAAGACAGCCGGCTTTTCAATTCACGGACGGGGCGTTCTTCTCGAGCCTTAAATGACTGCCGCTGCCGGGCAAATCGATCCTGGCGTGCATTCCGATAAATGTTGATCAGGGCAGCGAACAGGATTGTTCTGAGCCCAAGCCAAAGGTTTTCTTGGCCCCTGGTCCTGAGTCGAATCAGTTGCTCATCCAGTTCCGTGATCTCTGCTTCCTGCTTTTTGATCCGATCGGCGAGGGCCTGCTCATAGACGATCTGCAGCTGATGCACTTCTTCCTCGAGTGCGATCGATTCACGGTCGAGCAAGGCATACTGTTGATCTTCCAACAAGCCATAGGCCTCCTCCACTTCTGTCCGAAGCTGAAGGACCTGATCCAAACGGGTCAATCCCTTATGGCCCACCTGCGCCAAGCCGCGCAAGACCCGTGTGAGCGATTCCACCTGACCATACACCTGAGCCATGAGCAAGTACTTTCAGATGGAAAGTAAATGCTCTGAAGCCAAATTGCAATCTGAATGAAAAGAAGACCCTAATCTCCCGAACGTCCTGAGTCCCGAAGGATGTAGCCAGGATCGGACTGCCTGATCGATGTGATCCTGAACGCTCTGCCAAGAAGTCACAGCAATCACCGCAAAAGCAAGATCATTTTTTGATCAGCCGCTGGGTCTCCGGTCCGTTTTCGAGCTCAGAAACCACCAGATAGAGCCCTTTGGGCAGACTGCTGATATCCACAGAAGTGCTGTAGGACTGAACGATCTCCTCATGCACCAATCGGCCGGTGATGTCCAGGATCTTCAACTTCCCGATAAGCTGCGTGGATTCCACCCCAAAGCGGTCATTCGCTGGATTGGGGAAAATGCGTGTGGACAGACCGGACAACTCATCAATGCTGGCAGAAGATCCTGCTGCAGGTCCGAAGATGTTGTCGAAATAGATGATGTTGTCTGAAGATCGGGTCTGAAAGTCTGGGAAGACCACCAGTTGATCGTAGGCAGGCGTGAGTCCAATGTGGGCCGAGAAATCGTAGGTGAGCTGCTCCCACTGATTGGTCAGGGTATTGCTGATCTTGATCTCGCCCAAAGACCAGCCGTCTGGCCGAACAAGCTTGAGACCTACATCACTGACCACCGACTTCCACACCATGATGCGTACAATGGCATTGGAGGCGTCAATGAAAAATGAACCCGTTCCCGCTCCGTGTACGGTTTCGCAACCTGCCCATGCCGCACCACTCTGCAAGGCCGTGTACTTGGCCACTGTGGCAGATGTGTTGATGCCTGTCGGATCTGGATTCGCCACGATCTCCAGAGGAGGCTGGGTATCGTTCTCAAAGATGGTCCAGACCCAACTGGCCCCGAAGCCATTGGGCTCAAAATCGATGGGACCGTTCTGCGCAAAAAGCGATGTGGTTGCAAGGGCGAAAATGGAAGTGAGTAAGGTGTTTTTCATTTTGATCGAATGTGTATATCCGTCTTTTTGGACTTATGGTAAAGTTAACTAAAAGTCCATGTCCCCAACATCAGCCTACAATTTCTGGTTAAATAATGGGACGCCTGGCTCCATTTTGAATCCTGGCATCTTCAAAAATGAATGGCCAAGGCCTTGGTCTCCCAACCGTCCTGAGTCCCGAAGGATTTAGCCACGATCGAACCTGGGTCGCAGCAGGATCTGCCTTGTTTTGAAAAGTTCGCCACTTGGTTCGATCGGCGAGGCCTTCGGAACACTCAGAGGGAAGGGATGCCCGGCCAAAAGAGGCTTTGGCCCTTTGGCCGATACCAAAGGGCGAAACTATTCATGCTGCCAACAAAAGCCCGAAGCATTCTTCGTGCGCCGCTTACAGCGGGCGCCCTTTTGGGTGGTGCCCTGGCACTGTACTGCCGCTGTTGTGCCCTTGGTTCTCGGAGCGCTGCTGCCTTTGGTTGCTGTCCAAGACCAACAGGGAATGCAAAGGGTCGATTCCAGCGCCTGCTCTTCTCCGTCGGGCAGAAAGGCAAAAAGATCCCGGTCCAGGTAGTTTTCCAAGCGGTCCACGGGCAAGGCAAAGCTGCTCAATGATGCCTTGGAGGAAGCATTGGGCAGGACAAAAGCGATCGCCTTGCGCTTGTTTGCACCTGCTGTGAGCACCGCCTTGAAGTAATGGCTGGGGATGCGCACCGCGTTCGGACCGATACTGCCGCGCTGCTCTAAATACAGCGGCCCTGTGACCACATAGACCGAATCGTAGGCCCTTGCCCAACTGCGCATCAACTCCTCGAGTTTTTTCCAGATGCCCCGATTGAAACCGGGAAGCTGCGGACTCATATTGCTGTAGAAAAAGGAAGCGCTCATTGAAGCGGAAGACCAAGCCAGATCGGCAGCCGGAGCCAAATGCCCCCGGTCATAGCCCGAACCCTTGTAGTCGCTGTGCGCTGCACTCCCACTGCGCACCGAAGGGTCACTGCGGAAATCGTTGCTGCGCTCTACCCGGGCCACGGTCTCCCCGGCCGTCAGGCAATAGGCCACCCAAGCAGCCTGTTCAGCAGCCTCATCGTAGGCCAGAGAATAACCCGGATGATGGATAACGGGAAGTGAAGTTTCGTCCGGAACATAGCGCTGTGCCTGAGCAGGGAGTAGTATGCCCGGAAGGAAAAGAGCGAAGAGGAAACGAAGGATCGGATTCATGGGGAATTGCTTGACCTGCCCCAAATTTCGAAATTCACCGCGTAGGAAACGAGCCATCTTAGCCTTGTATCTTTGGAAGAATGGAATTGAAGTTTAACACCAAAGAGACTTCCAAAAGGGAACAGGAAGAGGCCTTCCTTCGCCTCAGTCCATCCGAACGATTCCAGCGATTTCTCGAATTATCTGCCCAAATGGCTCTATTTGAGCATCGGAATACCGATCGGCACAAAAAGAATTTCATTCTCGAACGGCATCCAGAGAAGTGATGGAAAATTGGGATGCTGAGATCAAGTCCTTTTTGGTTGGATGCATTGAGCAGAAGGTACGGCTCATACTGGTAGGCGGAGGTGCCGTGAATTTTCACGGTTATCAGAGACACTCGGCCGATGTGGATTTCTGGTTGGACCCTGATGCAGAAAATATGGATCGGCTGGTTCGCGTCTTTCAGCAAATGGGATTTTCGATAGATGATGTGCCAGCTGAGGTGCGCCAGCAGCAGCAAAACATCTCCATCAAATTCTCTCCAGAGCAACCCTACATCGAACTCATCACCCGATTCGCTCTTGGGAAGTCATTTGACCAGGCATGGAAACACAGCAAGACAGCACGCCTTCGGACAGATGAAAAGATCACCTATCAGGTTTTAGATCTGGAAGACCTGATCGAGAATAAGACACGTGCGGCCCGACCAAAAGATCTGTTAGATATTCAAGAGCTCAAACGACTTTCAGAAGATCGCTAAAGGAAAACAGAAAGCCGTAAAGGCAATTCTCTTTGCGAAACACGTCATAGGATTTCCTATCTTAGAAGCATCATCAAGAAGGCCTGAAGCAGGCCGCCAACCGAGCAACAACTCTTGCCACGGTGGACAAAAAGATGAGGGGTACACCAAAAACAAATGAGTACACTCTTGAATTGGTTTTCGCTCTCTTGCCCTCTTCAGGGCAACAGCACCGGCAGTTGTTTTCTGCGCCGCGGTGGGCTTTTCCTTTTTGATGGATACGATCTATTCACCTTAAATCCATCTACATGCCTAAAGGATTCGTGTACACGCCCCAAGAGGGCGATGCCAAGCACATCGAAATCAACGTGATCGCCCTCCGACGGGGATCGAACAGAGCCCTGATCTATGAGTACAGACGCCATGACGATTCGGGCTTCTACGGTGTAAGAAGCCAATTGCTCTGGGTCATAGCCCTGCACAAGGTCTTTCTCGAGCGCTTTGGACGCAGCCCCATCCAAATGGAAAAAAGCGGAATGGTAAGCACCACCGGACCCGTCGCCATTATTGAAGACGACTGGATCCCGCTTGGACCGGGCAGCCAACCAGAAGACCCCCAACTCAACTAAGTCATGAACAAGCGCTATAAGTGGCTGGAGTACCTCCTCTTCAAGCCAATGCAATTCGACCGCTCCAATTGGGATCTGGTGAACGACCGTGCCTTTCAGATGAAGGATGGACGCATTCCCGTTCTGGTGGCCACTCAATTCGGCATCTTCCCCAGTAAAGACATGTTCAAGACCCTCGATGGGCAGATGAATCCAGACTACTGGAACCTCGAAGGCCTGGCGGGACAACGTGTCGGCTTTGTGGGCATTTCCTACCTGCGCCTGCTCAGTGAGCGGCCCGGCATCTGTGAGATCGACCTCGATGCATCCTTCATGCAGCGGTTCCGGGCAGAGGAGATCTTTATAGATCTCAGGCTTTGGTACAACAAGGCCGAGCTCAAGCCAGGTGGACCGAGTTTCGATCCAAGTGTGATGAACAAACCCTCCACTTTCAGGGAGAACAGCCTCGCCAACTACATCGCCAGACAAACGGAATAAGAACGCCCACTTGGTTTTCTTCGATCGGGAAAGGCAACGGATCTTCGCCGACCGCAAGCGTCTGAAAAAGCCAGGGAACATTGAACGGAAACAGAGGTTAAGGCAGGCATCTAATGGATCTGCGTCTGCACACAACTGAAAATGCCGAGGGATTCACCACCGCCCAATGGGCGGAATGGGACCACTTCCTTGCTGCCTCAAGGCCACCGAGCATTCATCTTTGCAGCGCCTCCATTCGCGCTGGACTGAGAAGCCCAAAACGGGCGGTTCGGGCGGCCCGCTGGACGGATGCCGAAGGAATGCTCAAAGGCATAGCCATCTGTGAAGACAGTCAGGCCATCAGTCAGCGCCTCGACGATTTTCTGGAAGGATCCGCCGCATTCCGATGGGCCCGGAACAGGCTGCACCGGGCAGGGAGTTTTCAATTCAATGTCCGGGTGATCGGACAAACCCTGGCCAGCGGTCCGCACGGCTTCCGCTTCTCGGAAGATGTGGACGAATGGGCCGCCTTGACTTCGCTGCTGGAGTTGCCCGCCATCGGTCCAAATAAAAAGGCACCGACCACCTGGCTGGTCAAAGACCGGCCCACCGATATTGATTGGGGCAATGGCGCCCGTCTGGCCGGACGTTCTGCATGGAAAAAAGACTGGGTGGATCTCGAATTCGACCCGCTGATGCGGGTGTCTCTCCAAGGATGGAGCAGCTGGGAGGACTACCTCTCTGGTCTGCGCACCAAGGCGCGCACCAAGGTGAACCGCATCCTCAAGCTCTCCGAGCCCTTGCATTTCCGCGCACTGGAAGTTGCAGACATCCGGGAGCAGGCCCAAGCATTGCACGCCCTCTACATGAACACTTACGACCGAGCCGCTTTTCGACTGGGCTGTTTGCAGCCCGAAGACCTCGTTCTGCTCAAGGAAGAAATGGGCAGTCGCTTTCAGCTGTGGGTGGTCGAAATAGAAGGAAATCTGATCGGATTCCACTGCGGGATGTGCGATGGGCGTGAAGTGGAAGCCTTTTTCGTGGGCTTCGGCCTGGAACACAACAAGACCTTCGCGCTCTACCAGCGCATGCTGATCGAGTTCATCCGCTGGGGACTCAAAGAGGGATGTTCGATGGTCAACCTGGGAAGAACGGCGCTGGACCTGAAGGCCTCGCTCGGTGCACAGCCTCAACGCCTGGTGCTGCACGAACGCATCCAAAACCCCATCGTCCACCGACTGGCCCAGTGGGCCGCCCGCGCAAGTGCTCCCCGGCAGGAGCCGCTGAAACGGGCCCGGAAGTAGGGCAACAGTTGGGGAGCATTCACTCCCCTTCTGCCGCTCGTGATCGACCCTCGGTCAATCGCTTACAGTTTCTCCCAATAGAGCTCCTTGCACTTCTGCGCGTCGAGCACATCGCCATCGCACCACAGATCGAAATCCACACGCACACCGCCTGCCTTGCGACGGGCAAGCAGCATATCTATGGACAGATTCCCGCTGCGAACCTCGACAACATGGTGATTCGCACCGAGAAGATCGGCGAGAAGTTCGATTCGATCATCGCTTCCGATCCCGAGTTCGTTCGATCCTACGAGAACACCAAGCGAAAGTTCGCCGCGTTCCGCAACGATTCGCAGAAGATCGTTGGGCAGATGGCCCAGTGGTTCGAGATGAAGCGTCGTGCGGACGAGGATCGCAACACCATGACCTCGCTCACTGGTGAGATCGACCTTGAGCGTCTGGTGGACTACAAGTTCGCCGAGGATATCTTCCTTCGCAACGAAGTCATGCCCGAGGGTCAGAACCACGGTATCGTGGTCATGATCGACTGGTCGGGTTCGATGGGCGGTATCATGGGCGATACCGTTCGACAGGCTCTTCAACTCATCTGGTTCTGTGAGCGTGTGAACATTCCGTGCGAAGTGTACGCTTTCACCTCGCAGGTGTGGGAGAAGGACGGCCAGGACCGTTACGGTTACGATCCCTCGAAGAAGATCGCTCCTCGATGGGACATCAAGAACAGCAAGGAGTTCATGCCCGATGACTACATGAACCTTCTTCAGTTCTACCGTTCGGATCTCCGTGGTAGCAAGCGAACCGATGCTCTCCATCGTCTGTACCATCTCGCACGGTACAACGACGGCAAGGCTCGATTCCTGTGGGGTGGTTGCCTCGGACTCGGTGGTACTCCGCTCACTGAGGGTATGATGGCGATGGATACGCTCCTGCCTGACTTCCGCAACCGATACGGGATTCAGATTCTCAACCTCTGCGTCCTCTCGGACGGTGAGGGCACGGCTCGTTCGCTCTACAGCAACGGTGGCGGATACGGATGCAAGGTCCACATCGAAGATCCCAAGTCGCGTCGTCGTGTTGCGCTCGATCGTGGTGATGGTTCTGCCGAAGTGGCTGATATCCTTCGCATTCGTCACGATGTCAACTGCATCGGGTTCTACGTCACCAAGGCGAAGAAGTGTCCCTACTTCCGTGGTCTGGACAACTACGATGTCAAGGTGCAGAAGTCGTGGAAGGATGACAAGTTCGTTTCCCATCCCCACGGTGGATTCGCCGACTACTTCGTGATGCAGTCGCAGAATGTCGAGAACGATCCGCTCGATAACTTGTCCAAGGACGCCACCATCACCAAGGTGCGAAACGCATTCATCAAGGGTGCGAAGTCCCTCAAGACTTCCCGCATCGTCCTCTCCCGAGTCATCGACATCATCGCCTGAGGAGGTGTTTCATGTCCAAAGAAGATGATTTCCTGAAGTTCGTTCGCCGTCAATGTAAGAAACTGAATATAAAGTTTCGCATTGGGAATGGGTACACAGTAATCACTCCCGATGGCTCAGTGTGTGATGGGTATTTCCTGGAACCACATCGACACCATCAAGGCGAACTCGCAATCGCCAAGAAATGTAGTAACTTCTATCTCACATTGGCACATGAGTATTGTCATATGCTACAATGGTTTGAAGAAGATCCCCTATATAGAGATGGTGAATACTACACACTTGAGAAGAAGACCGAGAGGCAAGCACTCAAACTTCTCAAAGAATGGAATCTTCCCACAGGGATTGCGATGCGACAATCGAAAGATTATTTGAAATGGCTGAAGGAGAATCGAAATGCCGATTTATGAATACACATGTCACGCATGTGGGCACATCAGTGAAGAGATGAAGACCATAGCAGCAAGGGATGAACCCTGCGGTCAACCCTGCGAGAAGTGTGGGGCATCAGAGGTGAAGAGAGGCATACCATTACCTACTATGGGCGTGGATGCAACCCTGACCGCAGAGAAGGCAACAGGGGGCGGATGGAATGAACTCATGGACAGAATGAGTGCAGGCGTCCCCAAGCGATACGATCACCTACAACGCGCCAAATCAAACCACGGTGGTCGTTTAGGACCAATGTGACGCCTTATAGAGCGACAAACATACTTTT
>RFXV01000071.1 GCA_009921445.1 Flavobacteriia bacterium | reverse complement strand
GCGTTGAAATGTCGAAGCGAATGTCGTGGCGCCCCTCGCCCAGGGCTTCGTCCAGTATAGGAGAGTGTTGGCGGCCCAAGATGTCTATGATATCGACGCGCACTCTACCTGCTCTTGGAAGCATGATGGTCGTGCTGACCGATGAGCTGGCCGGATAGGGCCACGGTTGTTCCAAGGCCAAGGATAAAGCACCCTCTTGCCGTGTCGATCCCAATCCGGTGGCAAGGTGTGCATCAATATGGTTTAAACTGAATAACCACCCGGTTTTGTCGGAGTCTGATCGTGCTTCCACCCGTAGGATGTGTGTGCCCTCTTCAAGATGGACCTCCGGGAAGGGGAGCGACCTCCAAAACTGAAACGATCCAGTGGATGTGACCGGTTTCCAGCCGCCAATGTCTTGTCCGTCTATGAGAAGCCGGATCTCCCCAAATCCAGGCACCGTTGCTACGGAGGGCTCGAAGATGTAGCGCCCAGTCGTTGGCACATTGATCGTGTACTCCAGCCATTCTCCGGAGACGATCCAGAAGACGGCATGACCACCATCGTTGGCAGCTTCCAAGTCGACACCTTCATCAGGCCGAAAAGCTAATCCGATATTTTGCTCTTCGGCGTCATGATAGGCACGCCCCTCGCCTCCTTCGTCGTAGTGCTCCGCTTGTATGCGTCCCGGAATACTGGGCGTACGTCCGCGAAAGGGCGTTCCGTTTTCGAGCACTGTTATGTACGTGCTATCGGAAGATTGTAGCCCCTCGCCATTGGTCACCTCAAGAACGACGGGGTACTCCCCAGCCTCTTCGAAGGTGAAGACAGGAGCGCTCTCTTGCGTCTCCCCCAGATTACCGAAGCGCCACCGATGGCTAACAATGCCACCCTTCCGGTCAAAACTGAGATTTCCATCGAAGGATACCCTCAGCGGCTTCTTGCCTCGTGTTGTGCTTGCCTGAATGATGGCAACGGGTGCATCTGGATTGATATCCGCAGTGGTAAATGTAGCAAAGCTCCTGGGTGCTACCCTCAGTTCAACACCATCTGAAAATGTGACGACATGCTCTTCGCTGTTCGAGTTGTAGGCAACGTAAGTATGATCACCAGCTGCATCTTCGAAGACGGTGTATGTCGGAGTATTTGCTGTAACAGTTTTATCCAGATGCCCCATTTTGCGGAGATTGAATAGCCAGTGCATCGTGTGGGCTTTGGATGCACCGTCGAATGCTTCATATCCGGGATCTGAAAGAAAGTATCCAAGTGCTTGGTCGGCATCGCCCAAAGCGAGATACTTCCATAGCACATCTTTCCATAAAACCGGCTGTCCGCTTCGCTCCTCTACAATCTCTGCGTAATTCCGAAGAACGTAATCTGGATGTCTACCCAGATATAGCGAACCGGCTGTCACAGGTAGAATATTGATACCGTGAATGAACTCCGGATCTGCCCCAAACCACGTAGAGTGTACGCCTTTTCCTCCCCAAACCATTCCTATGGACACGTGCCCATACTCCTCGGGAAAGACAGCATCATCTACATCAAACCAATATTGATCAACGGCTGCTGACTCTGTTGCATGCAAGAATACACCCAGATCTCGGATGTCGGTCTGCCCTGTTGCTTCGCCCCACAAAATGACAGCGGAAGCAAAGTTGAGCGATTCAGAGGAGGACTCTTGATTATTTCCGTCTCCAAAATCGGCATGACCTGCAGCCCACGAGTGACCCGCGTATGCATCATGGGAACGCAAAAATGGGAATAATGGATCGTCTCGGTCCCAGCTATTGGCATCTCTGATCAACAGATTTACCATTTGCCCCCATTGGCTTGGGGCAGCCCAAACACTATCGTATCGCGCTATCGTTGCTGCACTGAAAATGGCATAGCTGGCGTGGAAGTGGTGATCATTGATTTGATTATCCGCTCCGAATGAGGAAGGATAACCGGTTAACACGTCCCAGTTTGGTATGTATGCATACTGAAGCGCCCCTCCGGCGGTAAACCAATCTTCAAGCTGTGCTTTGATTTGATCCAGGAAGTAGTCTCGCTCTTCATCAGCGCCCAACTGATCAGCTATGTGAGCAAGGTTGGCGAAGCGAGCCATCCGTTTTCCACTGTTGTAGGTATCCGTTGGTGAAAGCTGCTGGGACGTGGCTTCTTTGACGAGTGAATGAAGCTGGACAGGGTTATAGTCTCCAAGGTTTGGTAGAGCAGGCAGGATACCGGTGAAGGGATGTTCTGTATAAAAGGTGTTTCCGGCGACTACCTTCATTGTACCTCGTGCCGATATGTACTCGAAGGGCAGAAAGGGAGAACGTGTCGCTAGCCACTGATGTCTGTAAAGTGCCATCAGCGTCCTGTTTTCTGACCCTTCCATGACCTCCGTCTCGACACTGAATTCCGTTGATACCCCTGATGATGACTCGTCGTAGTTCCACGTCACCCGGCTATTGGTGACGAAGGCGAAGGCATGCGTTCTGAAGAGCTCCAATGTGGTCAGCTCACGATCTGGCAAAACGGCTACGGAGAGATAGTCCTTACCACCGAGGTCAGAGGTCAGGTCTGTTGACTGCGACCACTCAGAACCAGAGGGAGCAAAAATGCCGTAATGTTTACCTGATACGGTCAGGCCCAAGGTGCCGTCTTCTTGGTACCACACGTCCAAGCTACTCGTGGATCTAATTTGAGCCCGGTCCCCCGCAAGTTTGAAAAACACATACGGCATACCGTGCCCCATCGTAGCTGTCATGCTGTGGCTGCCGTCTTTCCACTCAGCCGTGACAACCCAATCGCTGTAGGAGAGAGCCGTCGTTAGGGGTGCGGTCATCCCGGCGATACCCACTGTGAGATCAGCGGAGTGGGGAAAGAGGTAATCAGCTGCCGCGAACACGTGCCCATCACTGTATCCGAGCTCTAATCCTGACTCGACAGCCTTCATGGCGAGGGGATGGGCAAAAATAACGTTCGAGTGAGGCAGACCTGAGAATGGGAAAATCAGACTACTCCAAAAATCATTTGTCTGGATGGCACCCTGAAACCCGGCGGATATTTTTGGAGAAATGCTTTGGCCATTTGCGTTCTGGGGTCCTACGTCTCCACTCGGCGCGTGGGTACGATAGGATCCAGAGCCAAGTGATATAACCTGGGCGTGGACTTCTGAGCCGCCGAAGAAGAGGGCAATGAGGAACACCATTTCAGCAATGCCCCACCGAGGTGCGTGAAAGCATTCAGTTGTAAGGGGTCGCTGATAACATCTGGACGGTCTTAGCATCATTTATTTAAGGAGAGCCACGATGACTAATGGTGGTGGGCAGAGTGCTTTGAAGTTGCGAGTAGGTGGATTCCACAGTCCACGGAAGCAGCTTTTTTGTTCTCCAAGGCGGGATACCGCACAATGTTCACCTCTCAGTATGCTAGCCACCCATTTTCCCAGAAAACAACGTTTGATGTCAAACGACAAAGTCAGCTCCAAGCAGCAGAGGAGGCATCTACAGCTGACTCAATAACCCTATTTCACCGCTGGTTTCTACAAGCCGAACAGTATCCTCGTCGATCTCCGATCGCCCTGAACTCCTTTGAATACTTCCTTCTGGTGCGCTTCACGTACCTCTTGATTGATGCAATAGAACGCCAATCATCTATCCCTTTGATAGGACCAAGGTCAGAACGGGTAGGCAGTCGTTACCGAACGTTTATGACTGCGTTTGTACCTAACTGCGCTTTAGGTGCTTGGTCTTTCGACCCGTCACACGCTCGCGCCACATCCTGAAGCTCGAACGCTTCAATTCACGGCGCATCAAGGCGATTACCTCGGATTCAGATAAGCCTGTGGTCGCTTCGATAGCGTCAAAGCTGACATCATCCTGCCACGCTTTTTCAATGATGTCGCTTATTTCTGACTCTGTCATGCAGCTTCTTGCTAACCTTTTATGATTCCACTCAATACATGGCAATCAATTGGGCCATGTGATGCTCGGGAAGTGCGACTCAGCGAGCAACATTACGTCCCTGAAGTACGGCCCCACATGTCAGGCGTATGGCCCTTTTGCCTGGGCGCCGTCCAGATCACATGGGACAGCCTGGAGGGCTGGAATCAGGTACACACGGCCAAGCAGCACTTGGTAGATCGGTCTACAACCATAGAATGCCGGCCGACATGACCAGTATCAAGAAGGCAGGAATTGATTTCTTGAGAGGATCGCCGACCTTTATATGCATGGCCAATGCCCCTATCATCAGGACAGCGATGATCGACGCTGCAGGCCCAACGAGCTCTGGTATCCAGAACCCGACCAGAAGCGCAACTGCGGATCCGACTTTGAGTGCTCCCACGATGAAAAAAGCGGCATCGGGAAGGCCGTAAGCGCTGAACTCCTCCTTGAGTGACTGTGCTTCACCGCCGCGATAAGCGGTTGCTGACGTTGAGCGAAGGATCCAGACATTCAGTAATCCGAGTGCTACGGTAATCTGAAAGAAGGAGGCGAGGGTAAACTCAGGCATGATGCGTCTCATTTGATGAAGTCTGAGTATAGCAGAAACGCGCTGTCAAATGCGAGGTTTGTCCCGCATGAATCTACTCTACCAAGGCCTGAGCATTCTGACCGGTGTCGGCTTTATTTACTACGGCATTTCTTGTCTGGTCTCCCCAACAATGCGACAGGAATTCGAGCGTTTCGGAGCCGCACAGTACCGCGTCCTTACCGGTATTCTGGAAATCCTGGGGGGTTTGGGTGTATTGTTGGGATTGTGCAGCGGGACTCACTCCTGCAAATGGCACAGGCGCTGATATTCACGATGATCGCGTCTTGGCTCACCGTATTTGGCGTCTTGAACTGGTGAAGCAAAGAGATGTGGCACCCTGTGAATGATGGGGCAAACACGATTCTTGGACTCCGCTGGGACGCAGAAAAACCTTGATACCTGGATAGGTACCTGTTTTGACGGAGAGGCTTGTACCATGGATATATTGTTATTTACACTGATATCCTGATGCTATAACCGATACGCCAGGGCTTTGAGGATCTACCATTACATACTGACGCTTCTGTGTTGTGCGGCGGGCTTGTTTTTCGTCATCGTGGGTTCAGCGCCTGCTTTTGAGACAGGAGAGTGGTCCCAGATCAATTACGGTGCTGTCATTCTGCTGTCGGGTGCGCTGTATTTCTTTTCGGCCAGGGTCAAGAAGACGGACGCAGGATCTGATGGGGGTATCAAATGAAACCAACCCAGTGGTCTTCTTTTCGAACTCATCTCGTAGAGTTTGTCGTTGTTGTGCTTGGGATTACCGTGTCTTTCAGCCTGGACGGATGGCGTCAGGACCGGATCACGTCTGAGCTCCACCTGTCGGAAATCAGAAGCCTGCTGGAAGATCTGGAACAGGATAAGGAGCGCCTTTCAAGCGTCTCTGATATGATTGAGGAGGGTGACAGCAGTGTGCGGCTCATTCTGAACGACATCCTTGCGTACAGGGAAAATGAGCTTTCGTATTCCGAGTTGGCCTTGACTCTACAGGATGTGGGTACGCCCTATCAGTACGGCACCTTTTTCATGAACACCTCGACGTATACGTCCTTGGTGGCAACGGGCAGGCTGCAGCTCTTTCCGGAGCATATCAATCGAAAGCTTCGGGACTATTACGAGTATGTATCCAAGCGCGTAGACGACAACAACGAACTAGTAGACCGCATTACACTGGCGTACTACAACGAGTATCATCCATGGGTCAACTTTCAGTCGTTTGGGAAGGAAGACACGCTCCACGATGATGGGATCCCGCACTCTTTTTTCAGGGATCCTGCCATTAAACGACTGTATTCCGATGTGTCTTTTTTGACCGCGACGTTAGCCTTGCAGGATCGGATTCGCATCCATAGCGGCCAGGTTGCTCAGTATGAGAGATTGCGCGACGAACTTGAGGCGCTACTCAGCCAACTATGATGTCTCATGGCATCTCATGGGTACCATGGACGAAGGATGTGGGACCGTGCGCCAGGGCATTCTGTAGGTTCATCGTCCAATCAAGCGTGTACCCTGTTCCTATTTTATGTCTCATGGTTGCCTAGTGGGGGCGCGGTCTATACTTTTACTCTCGTCAATTTTCACTTGTGCGTGGAGTAAGAAGATGATCAAAAATACTGTTGCAACCGTACTGATGGCGGTTGTTCTCGTCGGCTGTTCCAAGGAAGTGGAGGTCACTGTCGTCTCCGAAGATTCTACCCCTGAGGTCGTCAACCAGATGAGCATTCATCTTTTTGATCTTCCCGAGGGAATGTCCGAGGAAGAGTATCTGGCCGATGTCGCGACCCTGAATGAGTTTTATACGCAGGCCTCGTACCCAAAGAATTACACCGTGTTGAAAGTTGCTGACGATTCCGGGGTCGATACCTATCGGTATGCATTGGTCAGTTCGTATACGAGTGCCGATCAATATGCCGAACTGCACGACCTTGGCCCTGATTACGAGGCGTTTATGGATTCCATCCGGGTCAAGCATAAAGGTATCATAGACACCGAGATATACCGGAAGGTATTTCGGATTAGCGCGCCCTAGTCGGGCACACCCCAATCGCGCACTCACATAATTGAAGGGTACTGCAACGGCCTGTCAGCGCCGAATCAGCATTCGACCCCTTTGATAACCAATGGGCTAATCGCCCGATAGGATACGTCTGCATCCTTATCCGGCGTAAAGCGCAGTTGGGCTCGTCGGTCCCCATGGGTGTCCTCCGTGCTTCTGCCTGCACAGGTCTCTAGATTATCTCCCCATGCAGCACAACAGAATGATAGGGACCCTGCTCTCGGATGCCTACCGCGAGCGCAGTGAGCGCTTCATCATAGGCGTTGCCATCGGCACGTTCGTACTGCACCTCCTGCTCATTGCCCTGACCCGCCTAGGACTGACAGGCCTGAATCCGGAATCGGAGATGTTGTCTGGATTCATAGCGGCCATTTACACGCCGTTTTCCTTCATTCTGCTCTACGAAGTATATCTCCTTGTTTTTTATCTCCCCCAATCCACGACGACCTACATAGCCAAGCAGTACGAGATTGTCACGCTCATCGTCATCAGGCGCCTCTTCAAGGACATTGCCAACCTGGAGCTGACGACGGATTGGTTTCAGAAAGAGTATGACCTGCAGTTCACGTATGACTTGCTGACGACGCTGGCGCTCTTCGGTCTGATCTATCTTTTTTATCGCCTCAACCATGCCCGACCATCAACCCCGTCAACAGGCAGCCTGACCCCGCAGGTCAAGCGATTCATCGCCATGAAGCAATATCTGGCGATCGCATTGATTCCATTGCTGGCCGCCCTGGCGGTGTATTCACTGGGACACTGGGGATGGGTGGCTTTCGGGAGCGGCACAGCTTCGGCAGGGCAGCTTCATGATGTCAATGATATTTTCTTTGATGACTTTTTTGCTGTCCTGATTCTGGTGGATGTCCTCTTGCTGCTCATGTCGTTTGTCCTCACGGACAAGTTTCACACCGTGATTCGAAACTCGGGATTCGTCATATCCACCATCCTCATCAAGCTCTCCTTCAGTGTGGTTGGTTTGCTGAATGCTGCGCTCACGGTCACGGCAGTCCTCTTCGGTGTGGCCATTCTCTGGCTTCACAATCAGTATGAACGGCTCGAGCGGAATGATCAGCGCTGATGATTGCCACAAGCCCTCACCGCGCGCGATGCCGTGATATCTCCCCGCGACATAGAGGCCTTGATTCGTTCATCCCGCGTCTATGACGTAGCCCGCAAAACGGCGCTCGATGCAATGGGTGAGCTTTCCCATCGCACGGGAAACCATGTGCTGCTCAAGAGGGAGGACGAACAGGTCAGCTTCTCGTTCAAGGTGCGTGGTGCCTACAACAAGATGGCGCACCTCTCGAAAGAGCAGCTCTCTCGCGGCGTTGTTACTTCCTCGGCCGGCAATCACGCGCAGGGGGTTGCCCGGGCAGCATCGGTGCTGGCCTGCGATGCCACCATCGTCATGCCGGTTTCGACGCCCGAGGTCAAAGTGGACGCCGTTCGCCGTTTTGGGGGAAAGCGCGTAACCATCGTTTTGCACGGAGAGTCCTACAGCGATGCACATGCTCACGCCACCACATTGGTACGGGAAGAGAGCAAGACATTTGTCCACCCTTTTGACGACCCCCATGTCATTGCGGGTCAAGGCACTATCGCCAAGGAGATCTTCGAGCAGCATCCTGCAGAGATTGACGCCATCTTCGGGTCAGGTCAGCGCGCCCCGCAACGCGGGTAATCGGCGTTCAGGCGGAGGGCTCGAGCGCGATGATGCGATCGCTGCATGAACAGGAACGCGTACGCCTTGATCATGTCAGCCTTTTTTCGGACGGTACCGCTGTCAAGGAGGTTGGCGCCTTGACCATGGCGCTCTGCTCGCAGGTTCTCGATGACTTGGTGGTTGTCAGTACCGATGAGATTTGTGCGGCCATCAGCGATGTTTATGCAGATACCCGCCATATTGTCGAACCCGCGGGCGCGCTTTCCCTTGCAGGCCTCAAGAAGGTGGCAGCTTCCAGCGGATGGGTAGATCGTCGCCTGGTGGCCGTTGCCTGCGGCGCAAACATGAACTTCAACCGCCTTCGCTTCGTTGCCGAGCGTGCCGAGGTAGGGCGGCATCGCGAGGCCATTTTTGCCGTTACCATTCCCGAGGAGCGAGGCTCATTCCGCGCGCTCTGTAGGCTTCTTGGTGATCATGATGTGACCGAGTTCAACTACCGGATGTCTGATGGGGATGAAGCACATATCCTGGTGGGGATTGGGATACGATCGGAGGAGGATCGAGAGGCAATGGCTTCTGTTTTCAGGACGGCCGGCCTGAGCGCTTTGGATCTGTCTGATGATGAGCTTGCCAAGACGCACCTGCGTCATATGGTCGGTGGCCGCTCGGAGAGTGCGAAGGAAGAGCTCCTCTACCGGTTCGAGTTTCCAGAGCGCCCGGGTGCATTGATGCGGTTTCTTTCTGGCATCCCCTCCCAATGGAACATCAGCTTGTTCCATTATCGCGGCATTGGGGCGGACTATGGCGATGTGCTCGTTGGCATACAGACGGCCAGGAAAGATCGGGTCGTACTCGAGTCCTA